>JAQUQE010000009.1 GCA_028716225.1 Dehalococcoidales bacterium
CCCGAAAATACAAAGTCGGAAAATAATATATACCAGCCATCTCCGGGCTCTGCCTCTGTATCCTGTTTTTCGATGGCTGATATAGGAATGAAGCCATCAATCGTCAGGTCAATGTGACCAATCTCGCTGACATCAGAGGTGTTAATCCATCCTATAGCCAGAGAGATGGCTTTGTCCATTGGAACCTGGAGTCCGGATTCAATCTGTTTCCAAAGCCCGAGTCCTTCATAATAAATAATACCTCCATGGATTGACCCTGATAGTGTGCCTTGCCCGCCACTCGTTACATAGAACACATCGTCCCACTCGTCACTGGCGATCGACGTGCCACCGACGAATAGCTCCACTCCAATATCTCTCCGATCGATACTCCCGGCTACCGCCGTGTCGGTAACCACCACATTATAGGTGGCTCCCGGTGCTATGCTGAAGTTGACCGTCTTAGTCGTCAGCAACGTGCCATGACCAGACAAGATACTGCCTTCATAGATATAGACCTTGGCCGTCACCGATTGAGTGGCTGAGGACTGCGATGACACCGGACAGGTGATGGTCACTGCACTACCCGGGGCGACCTGGCCGGGGCTGGCCGATGGTTGTCCCAGTGTAAAAGCTACCACCGGAGCACTCGTTACATAGAACACGTCGTCCCACTCGTCACTGGTGATCGACGTGCCACCGACGAATAGCTCCACTCCAATATCTCTCCGATCGATACTCCCGGCTACCGCCGTGTCAGTAACCACCACGTTATAGGTGGACCCAGGAGCCACGCTGAAGTTGACCGTCTTGGTCGCCAGCAGCGTGCCGTGACCAGCCAGGGCACTACCTTCATATATATAGACCTTGGCCGTTACCGATTGGCTGGCGGAGGACTGTGATGACACCGGACAGGTGATGGTCACTGCACTACCCGGGGCGACCTGGCCGGGGCTGGCCGATGGTTGTCCCAGTGTAAAAGCTACCACCGGAGCACTCGTTACATAGAACACATCGTCCCATTCGTCACTGGCGATCGACGTGCCACCGACGAATAGCTCCACTCCAATATCTCTCCGATCGATACTCCCGGATACCGCCGTGTCGGTAACCACCACATTATAGGTGGCTCCCGGTGCTATGCTGAAGTTGACCGTCTTAGTCGTCAGCAACGTGCCATGTCCTGCCAGGGCGCTGCCTTCATATATATAGACTTTGGCCGTCACCGATTTGGCAGTATCATAATTCGATTTGACCGGGCAGGTTAAAGTCACCGCGCTGCCGGCGACAACATTAACAGGAGAGGCGGTCGGCTGGGAAAGAGTAAAACCTTCACTCACTTGCTGGACATTGAACACATCGTCCCATTCGTCACTGGCGATCGACGTGCCGCCAATGAATAGTTCCACCCCCACGTCACGCCGGTCTATGCTCCCGGCTACCGCCGTATCGGTAACCACGATGTCATGAGACGCGCCAGGCTCTATATTGAAGTTAACCGTCTTGGTCGTCAGCAACGTGCCGTGACCAGCCAAGGCGCTGCCTTCATAGATATAGACCTTGGCCGTGACGGACTGCGCGGTAGAATACCCTGATGTCACCGTGCACTTGATCGTTACCGTATTGCCCGGCATTACGGAGTTGGGGGTCGCCGTCGGTTGGGAGATGGCAAACCCGGCCTCTTCGCTTGAGACGCTAAAGGTCTGTTCGGTCAATTTGGTTAAAGACGGAAACGGCGGCAGCGTCACGGATTTGGAACTAATAATAGATACTGTGGTCGTCGGGCCGGCATACGCGCTGACTTCCAGTTTGTACTCTCCATCCCGGCTAAACCCTTTATCGAAGGTTACCTTAAAATTGCCGAGCCACGTCATCGCTGTTTTATATTCAGCGGGAGATCCTATGATTTCCCACCACTCCTCTGGATAGGTAACAGATACGATAACCCAGACAGGCACCAATAAAGGAATACCGAATAGCTCTACTTTCCCTTCGACAGTAAAAGCATCGTTCTTTTTAGGGATTTCGGGTGTCCATGTCACCTCTTTTAAAGTGAACAAAGCACCCGATGACTCCGCAAGGTCAACCGGAAATTTCATATCAACCTCCTCGCTACCAGTTCCACGGCCAGCCGGGTAGAAATCTCGGTACGGGCGGACCCTCCCAAGGGAATTGGGGTAGCAAATACCAGATTGCTTGAAACGGGTTAAGGGTAAAGAGTTTGGTAAAGTCCGTAAGTTTGGTCAGTTCTACCTGCTGCTGTTGTCTTCGCTGGTATTCGTTCATAGTTTGCTCCCGGTTACTATCTCGAACTCCCGCCGCAGTTCCTCCATAAGCCCTTTTTGCGGAATGGTTTTCCAGGGCGGTTCGTCGATAAGACGCTGTATGCCTCTTGTCAGGAAACCGGGCCACGAAATGTCCCAACTGGCAGGCACCGGGGGGCCTTCTTTAGGATTAGAGGGCTTCAGGAGAATCTCGGCAACTTTGAGGGCATTAACCTGTTTGCTCGTTATATCCATAGCCATCCTCCTGATAGGAGTTTAATCCGTCAAGAGGGATATGTCAAGACTTTAAGAGAAAACGCTTTATACTTTCCTGAATGTACCGCTTGTCGATTTTAGAGCAGTTACTCAGGTCGCTTTTGAAATCATCCCCTTGCAGGTAGGGGATAAAAGCATAACCCAAGCGCCGCAGGGCTGCCTCGATTGGCGTGGCCTGAAATTCAGGCTCTATGCGGAAGTCCAGGAGTATAACCTCGCCCACCCAGTCCGCTATTTGAGATAAAGATGGCGGAGAATCGTTTACAATCTGGAATGTCCCCTCGTCTTTAATATCAGCCATGCCGCGGGCGACATCATCGACTCTGATAAGGTTTAATACCCCGTCAGGATTCCCCGGCAGCCGGAACAGCGGCCGCAGCTCGGGTAAGCGCATCTGCCCCTCGATATACCGGCGGATAACCTCAGCCCGGTGATGGACGCCTACAATAAGCGAGACAAGCTGAAAGAAGTGCCCGTCGTAACTGGTGCCTTCGGGCATCACAATAGAAGGGCGGAAGATGGTTTTCAGGGGAATATCGGATTTTCCCAGTATCAACTCCGCCGCTTTTTTCGACCTCTCGTAAGGGTTGTGACCGCCTTCACAATATGCCGTTGAGCAATAATATAGATGGGGCACGTCATAACGGACGCAGAAATTGATTACATTACGTGTTCCTATAAAGTTTGTCTCGTAAACGTCCCCCTTTTTGTCATGCCCCAGGTTGACCAGCCCGGCAAGATGATAACAGGAATCGAAACCTTCGGCAGGGACCGCCAGTATACCAAGGTTCGGCTCAAGTATGTCGCCGGGCAGACCGATGAGATTTTTACTTGATTCTACAGGGTGACGAGAGAGTGAGTAAACGGTATGACCCTGTTCAACCAGTTTTTGAGCAAGGGCATTACCTATCAGACCCGATCCACCTGTTAGTAAAATATTGCTCATAAACGTCAATTATATGGGCATGATGCTGGCGCCGGGGTCATAAGGAATATAGTAGATTACCCAACCAAGTTCACCTAATCCGCCGGTAGCCGCCGATGTCGTTAAAGAGATTGTGCCGGGAGGTAAAAGGGGTAACCAGGTTATGGTATAGCCGACGATATCTACGAGTATCGGATCGGTCGGAACCATTATTTCAGAAAGTATCGTGCCCACCGGGGCGCTGTCGATATCCGCAGTCCCATCATCTAAAAAGAAAATACCGCCAATCGTCCTTTGCAAATACCCCTGTATGGTATTGACTCCGGCACCAAAGGGTGCTGTCACCACCTCACCTATCATCGAGGTCACTGCAACACGCCCGCCGGCTATCGCAAACAGGGAATGAGGACCAGCCGTGGCGAAGGTGGACGGGGCTCTTTCGACACGCTGCCCCAGAAACCCGACCGTGGACTTATATAACGCTGCCAGCTGTCTCGCAGGAATCATGTTACTCCCCCGGCCTTATTATCTGTTCAGAAAGCACCATTTGTCAATTTCTACCCCACTAATTCCGGTATTTGTGCCCTTTCGTAATAGGTGCTTTCCTTGGTTTCACCGGTTGCAACAGTATATCGAAGTGTCTGGAGCACAACATACAAACAAACTCAAACATCCCATTCCCTGAAGACTCACGTAGAAGTTTACTCCCACAACGGGGGCAATATGGGATTTTCAAGAGGATTAATCCCCCCTTGCATCGCTCACCAGCAATATAACAAGTTTACTTTTATTCAGTAAAACGCATGAGGGCCACGTTACTGGCACTTAGCCAATTTTTGCCATTGTCTGATCTTGTCCACAATTTCTTGTTCTGATAATTCTTTAATCTCATACTCCCAAATAACTAGACATCTAAAACCAACCGATGCGCAAGCCATGATACGTCCTAACTCTGTTTGGTGCCATTTAAGTTTCTTTCTTTTGTGCCAGTAATCTCCAAATATTTCAATAATTTCTTTTCTACCATTACAATTAGTGAAATCAGGTCTGTAACCTTCGATAATAAGAGAACCATCCCCAGTATATTTCCATTCTCCGGGGAAATTTCGTACAAGAATATCCCGTATATATTTCTCGGGTATATTTGGTTGTTTATGGAGAGATTGGGCAATAATATATGATTGGCTTTTCCGGTATTCTGGGTCTTTCCATTTCTGTATCATTGCTATTTTGTTTTTAGCACCAATCTTCTTTTTCGCATCCTCGGTAAGCCCTTTACGCCCCTCTCTCAGTTTCTGTAAATGTACTGAAGAACGCTTCCATCTTTTAGAGCCTTCACTAATCTTTTTTAACGCATCTTCCGAAAATACTCCGGTTTTACCTTTATTCCACGGAGTTCTACCAAGTACGCTGCATCCTCCTAATCGTTTCCCAATTAATTTAGCCTTCTCTTTATTAAGACCTTTATTCCATGGCACATGACCCGTACCATAAGAGGCTAGAAATAATTTAACTTCTGGTCTTTCCTTACCTTTTGGCCAACTACCCACCTTTTTACCTAAAATCAATTGCTGGGCTTTTGTTTGCGCTTTATTATGAGGAACTTGGCCCTTACTAAAGGCGGACTTTGGTATATTGCCCTTGGCAAATCTACCAAGATCATCTCTTTTATCTACTGGAACCTGCAAAGCGTAGCTCCTCCGGTCATTCCTGGCCCGATACTCAACATCATCAAATAATCATCTTGCTTAATATCTTGAAACATTAAGTGCTTACCCGTAATGCCGACGCTGGTACTGGACGTGTTGCCAAAATTTTTTAATGTTTCTCGCGAAAGTTTAATCTGCTCCTCCGAGAGTCCGATAGCATCCCGAATATTATCCAATACTCCACTTCCCGCAGCATGAATTACCCACCATTTTACTTGATGGCTGTCAAGTTTAGTTCGTGATAGAAGACCACTCATAGCTTTATAAGCTACCTCTGCCGCCAGATCCGGTACTCTCCGGGAAATAACAGCCCTTAAACGTCCATTCTGCCAGCGATAGCCCAAGTCATTCAAGTAAGTATGATCGATATATGTTTCGGTGTCAATGATGGTTGGGTGACGCCAATCATCATCATGCCCAACCAGACAAGCTACAGCTGCGTCTCCGAACAGGGCATTAGCTCGCATTAGAGAATAGCCGTCACCTTGATCCGGCTTCCCATTCTCAGGGAAATAGGTTAAATCACAGAGTTCACAGTTCACGACCAAGGCCATTTTACCGGATGACTGCACAAAGTCAAACCCTCGCTTTAACCCCGGGAAACCGCTTTCGCAACCCTGTCCTATAATATTGGAATGATAAACCGAAGGTGACATATTGAACTTAGCCCCGATATAATGACTAGCAGATGGTCCAGGCATCAGTCCTGTGCAACTACCATAGGTAATACACCCGATATCTTGCACATCACGACCATCCAAACATTGTACTATCGCTTCACACGACAACTGTACCGCCCATTTGGCATACTGTTCCTGCTGCTCCTGGAAGCTAAGAGTCTTTATCTTCTCAAGCGGCAAACAGAAATATCTCTTATTAATTTGAGCATCTCTGAACATTCGGAAAAAGGGTCTAGGATAACCCAGCACTTCAAATATCTTTTCCTGGGTGTACGTAAATTCCGGCACCGCGTATCCCAGGGAGATAACTTTGACTTTACTCATTTTTCATTCCCTTCCTGCTGCTATTTACTCTTTTATTTTTAAGAAGTCGGACCTTTCCACCCAGCGATTAATCCGCTCAATCTTCTCCGCCTCTTCCCGGGCTTCCACTTCTTTCGCCAGCCACTTTTTTGTATACTTCCCCAGGACATCATCCTGAAGTTCTGCCTTTACCTTGGCATCGAAGCCCCATTCCTTACAATCCTCTTCAACCACTGCCTCCAAATCGGAGAGGACTACGGGATGAGGCTCTTCCTTCAAATCCGTGTCGATTTCAACTGCAACCAGAATCCTTTTCACTTCTCACCTCCACTATACTCTTTTAAGGGCTGGTGGGCTTCCTGCAATCTACCGTAATCAGGCTTATCTATCATTTCGATAGCGTCCGACCGACCGATTGAACAGTTTTATCTCACCATGAAGCATGTCCCGTGCACACCCCATACTACCACTGAACGAACATCGGCATGAGTACATGGGTGAAGTTATTTTCACCAACCACACGTATTACACCAGGGGAAGATGGGCTATTGAGTTCAAGCGACAATGACGCCACTTTGAGCTCACTAAGCACTCCCATCAGCAGTTTACCATCGAAGGCAATCCTGGTAGCCTCGCCCTCTACTACCGCGTCTATTTCTCCGACAGCATCACCGATGTCTGCATCCTGTCCGGCAATCACCATTTGTCCGGGATTACCCTCTTTGCCGGCAATTACCTTCAACCGAACAATGGCCGTGTAACCCTGGGAAAAACCCGCGACTGCCTTAACAGCTCTCCACAATTCCCCTCTATCAACGTTTACTTTCGTTACGTAGCCCTGGGGAATCAACTGAGCGTAATTAGGAAAAGTGCCCGAGACAAGCTGGGATACCAGTTCTATTTTCCCGATGTGGAAGAGCACCTGGCTCGTCTTGGTATCGACCGCAATGTCAATCGTCTCTTCCTGATTGCCGATAAGGCTCATGACTGTCACGAGTGTCTTCGCCGGTATAATAATATTCGTATCTCGCCGGGAATTTTCCTTGAGTTCACAACTGGCAACGGACAATCTGAATCCATCGGCCGCCGCTAGTGTCAGAGTTTTACCCGCAAACACAGCATTGACACCGGTAAGAACAGGCCGCGAGTCATTGTCGGATGCTGCGAATACAACCCGACTGAGCCCATGAAACAGGGCCTCCGCTTCCACCCTGGCTATGAATGTATCATCAATGTGGGGAACCGGAGGAAACTCTTTCGCATCGACGCCGCTGAACCGGGCGTCTGATCTGCCGCATTTCACTTCCAGGGACCTGGACGCGGGTAATAGTTCCATAGACACCACATCGTTGGATAGAGAGCCGATAAATTCACTGAACAGCCGGGCGGGTATGGTGATTGCCCCTTTCTCCTTGACATCAGAGCCTATACGGCACACGAGCGCCATTTCCAGGTTTGTGGCTGTCAACACGAGATCCCCATCTTCCGCAGACATAAGGATGTTCTGGGTAATCGGCAAAGTTGTCCGGGTAGCTACTGCCTTCCCAACCACCCCAAGCCCCCAATCCAGTTTTTCTTTCGTACATGATAGTTTCATCACTACCTCCTTAATAATATATAGTAATAGTCATCTTACAGATGGTAATATAACTGGAAAGAAGCCAAGCTGGCCACGGTATGGAATAGGATTATCATAAAGTTCCCCGTCATTTACCAGAAAACAGAAGGGACCGAAAGCCCAGAGCGACAGAGTGGAAATCTCAGGCCCTGATATTTCCCCCCTGATAGTTATTTCGGCGATGATTTTACCACGGTACCGCTCCCAGTCTACCTTATTAAATTCGATTAACTGATCGGAACCCAGATGACTACGAATAAAAGCCAGTTCATCCGGGGGTGTTTTAGTTTTGCTGGCATGAAGATAGACCCGAATCGGCAACTCTTCACGTTTGATGTACCGAAAGAGCGACCATGGGCGGTTCTCCTCCGGTTTAATGTTCTTGGCCATGAGCCAGAACCATTCGGCGTAGCCGCTGAGTGCTTTCATTTCGGCATATCCTCCCGGTGAATATTGAATAGGTTAGATAATGGGGGCTTGACGAAGACCGGTATCTCAGCCTTATCACAGGCAGTTATAATTTCATCCACCCAGGCTCTCTCAGGTAATTTTACAGGTTTTGTCTGGCAACCTAAAATCACCCAGGAGATTCCTGACTCTTTTAGCCAGTTTCCCAGTCCACCCAATGGGTCAGGTCCCGGTACTGATGTTATCCTTTCAAGAAAAGGTTCGATGCTCAAGAATTTAACCTTGGCGGGAATGACCCTTAGCTCAGGCAGGGCAGTCCAGAATTGCGAATAGCAGGTTGTAGTAGCTCCTACCCAAACGTTATCGGGATATGCCCATTTATGAAGATTTTTATATTGCTTGGTCAAAAGGTAAAAGCGATGCTGAGGGCAAGCCTTAATAGTCTCAATCTCCGCCCGTGTCCAATCTTCCGGCCAATAATCAGCCGCCCAGTCGCTCATGTCATCCAGGAAGATGCCGGCGGGTTTCTTCCGGCGCCGGATCTGCTCCAGCTTCGATGGACACCAGCGGGGATAGAAGGGGTTCCCATAGGCTTCGCACTTCGCCTCCGAAAGTTTAAGAACATCATCCATCATATCACCCGGTGTAAAGTCATCACCTGAACCGCTATAATTTACCTTCGGAGTAGCTATATTGGGATTCGCCAGATACCTTGACTTCAATCTCCCGTTCGCCAACTTCCGGGCGTAGCAATAGGGGCACCCATTAAGACATCCGGTTTTAGGTGAGACCGTGAAGCCCGGCGTTCCATCGGGATTTTTTACCCAGGGTATATCAGTTCTATTCATCTCCGGTTCCCCCAACTTGACAGAAATTTAGTTCGCCCGGGCAATAGGTCCTGGCCAACATGCAGGATTTCAGCAATCTCTTCGGTATCTTCTGGCATCCAGAGGTACACTTCCTCCCCAGCGTCATAGAGCAAGTCAAGCCACCGGCGCTGCTCCGGCGTGGGTTTCTTACCCTTCATTTTTAATTCGGCGTAAATAATCCGTCCACTACAATTAATTGCCCTAACCAGGATCAAGTCCGGGAACCCCTGGCCATCACCCCCAACTGCGGTGCGCCACCCCTTTTGCGACATGCCGGGCCGGAAGTGTGCCGATGTCCACCCAAGCAGGTGTGCCAGCGAAAGACGCCCCTTGGTATCAGTAATGAGCATATCCAGAAATTCCTGCTCGGTGGTGTTAGGCTGTTTCACTTCTTTTCCCTGGAGTTCATAATAAATTCGTAGGCTTTGGTAATGCGTTTGAATTTTTCGGCATCACCACCTCGGTCAGGGTGATAAAAGTTTACCTTTTGCATATATACCTTTTTAATGAGTTCGGTCGGGTCGCTCTTGTCAACTCCCAACACATCGTAGGCATCTTCAAGTAGGTCCTGCTCCGATGTGGTGCCATTGGCGGTACTCTTCACCAAGTCTTTTGTCGAACTTAGTCCCTGATAACTAATACCAGATTTCTCAGCTATCCGTACCCTGTCCAGAAAGAGGAATATTGACCGCATGTTACGCGCATAGTCCGATAGGTTACAGAATACGGTCTGCCATTCACCTTTTCGGAAATAAGATACGGTGACACCGTTTCCCCTCTTTATTCCACCTGACACGTACTCTTCCTGCTCACGCATGATGCTGAACTGCTCGATATTCCATAAATCAAACATGTGTCTCAGATCGTTTCTGGTTCGATTTGCATCTACAGGATATCCCATAGCATTCTCCTTATAACTACCCAACTATCCAAGTATTTGCCCTACCAGTATTATAATCGGATAAAGCGCCCCGGCTGCCACAATAGCTATCATGCTCTTCTGAAAATCTCTTTCCATGGTCACCAGCAGGCCGACACATACCGGCACCACTACCATGGCCAGCGCCGTGAGCGGCATCAGTATCCCCAGCGTAATTAGCAGCACGTGGTAGATGCACATGAACATAAGCCAAGCGGTGCAATACCAACGAAGCAGGCCGAGAGATTTAGTACGCTCACAATCGACTTCAGATGGGCCACTTGGAATATGGGAGTAGCCACTCCACTCTGAATACTCCCACACCTTGTAAGCCAGGCTCTTGACACCCTTTTTCAGGTTTGCTTCCGCATCCGGCCACTCGTCAAGTGCCAGCCCCAGGAAGCTCAGGATGATGGCCGTGGGGACACTCACCAGAATCCCGTTAACTATGGGTGGATTAGGGTTAACGGCAAACATGCCAATTAGAACAGCGACCGGACCGACCGCCAATCCCAGGGAGAGTTCATGAGCCCAGATAGTAAATTTCCCCCAGCTATACATAAAAGTCATGAGCATACCGCAGACCGCTATTGGCAGCAGCCACCAGCTGACGTGTACTGACAGGTAGATAATCGGCACAAGCGCCAGTGCGTAGTATACCAGGGCGTTAATCAGCACCTCGCGCAAGGATACCGCCCCATTCTCAATGAGGTTCTGGCCACCGGTATAGGACTTCTCGGCACTCCGGTTTTCTTTCTCCCCGCGATCCAAGCCGGTCCAGGCATAGTCCAAGAAGCTGTTGAAACTGTGCCCGCCGGCCATGAGTAAATATCCTGCTATCATAGCTATCCAGGCATTAAGGTTGATGCCACCTGCTAGTACAGAACCTAAAAGCGTACTCGAAAGGAAGAAAGGGGCCGCAAATGGCCTACTAAGCTGGAGTACATGAATTTTTACCTTTTTCGTAAAAGAAACTATCAACTTTTTGGGCGACTGATTGGACATTCTTCAACTCCTTCTCCCATATAATTAGGCATTTGAAACCAAGGGTATTGTAAGCCATTATACGGCCTAGTTCAGTGTATTTCCACCTCAAAACTCTTTTGGGCCCATGCCAGTAATCCCCATACATTTCTATTACAGCTTTTAAGCCATTCTTGTTTATATAATCTGGTATGAGCCCATCCAGAACTAATTTCCCGTCATTATACTCCCATTCTCCTGGATGGTATCTATTTAATATACACCCTAATGCCTTTTCGGGCTTATTGGGGCTAGATTGGATACCTTTCGCAATTTTGTTTTTTAAGTCTTCATCTTCTCTCAAGCGACGAGCCTGCAATTCGTGCCACCAAACAGATGTCCAAAGGCACTTCCTACTACAAAAGCGCCTACTTACTGATGGCCGTACATAGAATGCGCTACCGCAGTTCTCACATATTCTTTCTACTCTGCACCAATTTGGGCTCTCTTGACCTTTAGGTTGAGGACGATGTACATGTTCCGACTCCCATCTATTTTTGCATAAGATAGAACAGAATTTTTTACTTTTAGCTATCGAAGGCTGTATGATAGTAGTCTTACCACATTGTATACATATAACGTTAACGCGTGTAGAACGCCATCCGGCATAAGTATGCTCTTTATGCCAAGCACGAGCACAGGCCACACTACAGAATCGTCTACCTCTCTTGACATCGGACACATATTTTATATGTTTAATTCCGCAGTATGGGCAAGCAACTTCAACAGTATGACCAATTCTAGCCGTAGCTATTTTAAGCCTTCTTTCCTCTATCATCAGGTTGTTTTACTTCCTTTTTCAGCGCCGCCTCAACCGTGTTGTTAACATAGGTGTTTGGGTCCTTGCCGCTCTTTACCAGTTCGTCATAGATGTCTTTTCTTAAATATATCGTAGGCATTAGTCACCTCCCTACCGGTTAACCCTGATTATCGCTATCACATCAATATGCTCCGGCAGCTTTTTCAGCAGTTCCGGCCAGGAGCAATGATATTTCGACTCGCCACCACTTGCATGGAGAACCCTCCACAAATACGGAACTCCCCACGAAGGAACAGGTGTGTATTTCTCCGGTTCAGGATCTGACGTTCCCATAGGAGATTCTCGCGTAAACAGTAACCATTTGTGCTCACCCCATCCCCAAAAGAACCATAGTGTTATTACTAATAATAATACTAATGATTGTGGAAGTCAATACATGGTCAGACAATATTTAGAGCAGTGTTAACAATCCCATAACCAATGCGCTGGCAAGAGGTATGGTCGCATTACCTTTTTATATTAGCTTTGAACTGTCTGACTTTATATACAACTGATTGTTCATCCTTGAGTTCGTGCTCCCAAATAACTAGACAATGAAAGCCGAGAGATTTATATGCCTCTATTCTGCCTGACTCGGTATAGTGCTCTGGTATATTTGTGCGAGTGTGCCAGTATTCCCCAAAAAGTTCTATCACAGCCTTAATTCCATTCATATTGCTGAAATCGGGAGCATAGCCTCCAACAATATGATGGCCATCACCAGTGTATTCCCATTCTCCTGAAAAGTATTTCGTGAGGACGTATTCCAACTTAAATTCAGCTTTGTTTGGATGACGACGATTAGCCGCAAAAACAGCTTCGATAATTCGTTGCCTTTCTACTGGATCGCTCATACGAATACGAGCTTTGCGTCCTATGACTTCTTTTGTTTCTTTTGAGTGTTTATGTCTATAGAAAGGATTTGTCTCCCCAGGTCGCCCCTTTTTCTTGTTTATTTCGATAGAGAAGTGCCTTCCGTAGTTTTGTTGACCGATTTTTTGCGCATATTCCCCTTTTTGCTCTTCTGTCATACCCCGCCACTTCGTCACAAAAGGATTCTTATTACCCTGCATTTGGTGAGCATGCCATTCACCTTGGCATTTTCGAGAGCAGAAATTATTTCCCGTCGGCCACATTTGCGTTCGTCTTCGTGAAAACTCTTGGCCACACTTAGTACATTTTAATATCACTAACGGAGGATTTAGAGAACCAAACCAGCGTAACCGGCATTCCTTTGAACAAAAGTTGTGCTTTTTAATTAATAAGGGGGACCTTTGAAACTCTACTTTACACTTATCACAAACCAAAAGCATACAGTGCTCCGAAATAAATTATAGCAGATGCCAAGGGTATTGCCCAGTTATCATCTGCCCACCTCAGCCACTTTACTGGGCTGACATCACCACAGACATACTCGGTTAAGGTAGCACCTACAGCCACGGCCACTCCTAAGCCAAACGGTTTTATGAATGCCCAACTGATAACCATGCAGGTAGCAAACATAGCTAGCGAACCTTCCCAGCCCTTGGTGGGCTTTGTGTAGCGTAATCCTCTTACCCATCCTGTCAGACAGTCTCCCCAAGCCATCATCAGAACACAGGCTACTGATTCTAATGGACGATCCCAAAGCCCCCAACCCAGTCCAACCACAGGCAGAGATATTAGTGGGAAATATACCTCGGAAAGTGTTGCCGTGCCCCGGCCACTGCCTACACCACGAAACATTGCAGGCTTGATAACCCTAGCTCCACCAAGCATTAAGACAAAGCCAGTCATTAGAATCACTGGCCATATCCACGATGAGAACAAGAGAGCACAAAAAAGAAGTGCCACACCACCAAATGCGTGGCCTACTTTACGACTTTGCCAGTGAGGGATGCCATGGTCAAAGAAAAAATTGCTCCACCATAAGCCCAGCAGGGCGGCGCCGGCAATCAGCAGGACGTAGGGAATCTCCTTGAGCATATCAGGCATGTAATCCCCCTTCTATTGTACTTTTTCCATTAGCTTGGTCAGCGCACCACCCAGGGCAACAATCAGGCCGGTGACAGCCTCGGTTTGATTCCAGTACATAGCCAAGCCTATGAGTAAGCCGATCACAACACATAATATAAGAAGTACACGTTTCATATTAGTTCAATTTCACGTATTTTGCCCAGGTGCATAGTCTCAGCATACGCACGTTGTGCTGAACTACGTCGCAGGGAAACCGGTCACAATATTGATGTTCGCAATATTCCTTACGGACGTGCTGTTCGCACTCCCTCAAAAACTCGCGGTCAAGCACTTGGGCGGATTCTTCAACCAGATTCTGAATATCCACGCTTAATATTACCCCTTCATAGCCTTTTTTATCCCTTCGGCTAGCTCATTAATAGGTAGACTTTTCAGCGCGTCCATCGGCAGAGATTTAACTATTTTCTGAACCGCCATTGCCGTCTCTCTGATATCTTCCGTTATCTTTACCACCTTGTCAATTCTGTCGGCAGGTGTATTCGCCAGCACCTGCATGGCAGCCGCAAAGACCTGCATCCCCTGTGGCCCGCCCTGAGCCTGGAGCTTGACCAAGTTATCAGTAACGCCTCTCAGTACCTTCAAACGCGGCTCATCAAGACTTTTAAGTACCGTGTCCAGCCTATCCAGCATCGCACTGGCTTCCGAGAGCTTGGGGAGCCCGGCAACTTCCTCCACTACTTTTTGCAACCTGCCCATTACCATATTACTTCCTCCTTTGCTTTTTACCCTGTTTGATTAGCCCTTTGATAACAATGGGGAAGGCCAGCTCGTAGATCACCTTATCGAAGATACTTGACCACATCTCGGAGTCAATATCGGGTTTCCCCCCGCCGAACTCAATAAGCTGATTAGCCACTGCCTTGCGAAGGGAAAGCCGGGGGCGCAGACGCGGCAACACCTTGTCTTCACCATCGACTTCCGTCATCTTCGCCAACGCTGCCAGACCACGATGCTCTTCATTATCGCACCTGTATACCAGGCTGCTGACATCTGGGGTAACCAGGTCAAAAAGAGTTTCCGATGGCAGCGTGACAGTATTGCGCAGCGGCACCGAGGGGGGCTTGGGTTGCAGGCCGTTCTCGCAGAACCAAAGGTCAAAAACTCCACCGCCTTCCCCGCTTATCACCAGCTGGCAGGCAAAACCATAGCCCTTTTGTCGCTCGGTTTCCGGGAACTTATCAAGCAGCTTGTTCTGCGAGGCCATACAGCCTCTAAGCAAACTGGCGACCCATCCATCCCCACCGGCCAGTATCCATTGAATTTCCTGATTCCCTTGAGTTTCCTGCGTCATCATAAATATTGCGTCAAGGCAACCCTGCTCTTTAGAACTAGGGGCGAATTGACGCTACCTCCCTTCTAAATAAATACTTGACATGTGGATAATAATACTCTACACTACGGGTATGAAACAAACCCTGATGATTAAACTCTTTCCGAATCCAGATCAACATAAAGCTCTGGTTGAGACAATGGAAAGATTCAACGAAGGTTGCAACTACGCATCGGGTAAGGCTTTTGAGACTTCTACCTATGGTCAATTCCACCTTCACCACATAGTTTATGGCTATCTTCGTGAGCACTACGGACTCTCGGCACAGATGGCGGTAAGAGCAATTGCCCAAGTCTCGGAGAGCTATAAGGTAGATAGAAAAGTCAAGCACTCTTTCAATCCCCACTCTGCTATGGTTTATGACCAACGTATCCTTTCCTGGAAGGGGCTTGATAAGGTCTCTATTCTGACTTTGGTCGGCAGACAGATTGTCCCCACACGTATCGGCGCTTATCAAGAAGCTAGGATAGACCGTAAGGTTAGACAGTCTGACTTGATTCTCCGTGATGGTACCTTTTACCTTGCTGTTGTGGTAGATGCTCCTGAACCAACTCCTAATGATCCCAATGGTTACTTGGGGATTGACCTCGGTATCGTTAATATCGCCGCCGATTCCGACGGCAAAACGTATTCCGGTAATCAGATCAACGGCCTCAGAAAGCGTCAAGCCAAACTTCGTAGCAAACTCCAAGCCAAAGGCACAAAGGCAGCCAAACGACTTCTTGTAAAACGTTCTCACAAAGAAAGACGCTTCGCTACCAATATCAATCACACTATTGCCAAAAGTATTGTTGCAAAGGCTAAAGACACTGGCAGAGGTATCGCTCTTGAAGATTTGAGCGGTATCCATGACAGAATCACGGTTCGACACAGCCAGAGGAGACAACATCACTCTTGGGCATTCAGACAACTGCGTAGTTTTATCGAGTACAAAGCGATACTGGCAGGAGTTGTAGTCAAACTTGTTGACCCTCGTAATACCTCTCGCACCTGTCCTGTCTGTGGCTGTATTGATAAGCGTAACCGTCCTTCTCAATCTATATTCTCCTGTGTATCTTGCGGATTCTCCTCACCCGCTGATACCGTCGCTGCGGGAAACATTTCCCGTAGGGCTCTCGTAAACGAGCCATGCTTCTCACCCGCCCTTATCGGAATCGGGTAGGGAAAAGTCCTAGCCTTTAGTCCTGGGATAGTTTACTAGCCCCCTTTCATCCTTGGCGCCGGCGTCATACTCACTATAGTCATCTGAGGCTGGTAAGTTATTTCGACAGGATATAATTTCTTGCACTCCCCGCAGATATCGAACTTAACCTGCATCGCCGGCGCCGGCACGGGCCGACCCAGTTGATACCGCGGCAGAGTGGGGTCAACAAAAGCTAGGTTCAAGCTGCCCGCGCCATCGGGAAAGGCTTTAGACCCGATATTACCCTCACTTCTCTGCTCTTCGACATACTCCTTGACCATCCGTTTATCGCTGCCGCAGTAGGGGCACTTGTCATTGCACTTCACCGGCTCTTTAATATTGTTTTGCACTACTTACCTCCATCGCTATTTTATTCCTTTCAAAGCTGCCTTCATCGCTCCTTGGATCACGGCATTTTCAAAGCGCTCCTTGAAAGATCTCTCCCAGATAAGCACCGGCTTCTGGCTCAATACTATTCCCGCCAGTTCGCCAAAACGACATTCCAGCATAGTTTTATCCGTTGTCATGGGTATGCTGATAAGATAGGGAACGCCCTTTGCCCGGCAGAAGTCTTCCAACTCTACCCCGGGCGCAGAGAATGGGTAGAACTCCTGATGACAGTGGGGACAGATAGCATTTACCATGTTCCCCACCATGCCGATGAGGGGCAGCCGCTTGTTCTCGATCATGTCCAGGGCTCGCTCCATATCCTCGACCGCCAAGTTGGTAGGCTGGGAGACAAGGATGCAACCGTAGATATCCGGCATGTTATCGTAAAGAGATAAAACTTCGTCACCAGATGAGGGCGGGTTATCTATAAGCAGATAATCAAGATCCCCGAACTCTACATTCTGTATCATCTGCTTGACCAGGTTATAGCGTCCGGTGCCATCCAGTTTAAATTCCTGGCCAAAGGCTTTAACGATACGGTTGCCGCCTCCCCAGAGCAGGGCGGCCGTGCCAAAGCGAAAAGCCAGGCTGAATATCTCGAAGCCGTCGTATTTCACGGCCAGCATCTTTTCTTTTATCATATCCACAGGCACATGCGGTAATGGTTCCTGCATACCCAGGGCCATGGGAAGGTTGGCGCCGGAGAGGTCAATATCAAGAAAACCTATATGAAATCCCTTGGACCCGAGGGCTTTACCGAGCCCGACAGTGGTAGTTGACTTCCCGGTGCCTCCTTTTACGGCAAGCAATAATATCTTTTTTGTAGCCACTCTGATAATCTCCTTCAATGCGCTTCTTTAATAAGTTCCCCAGATAAGTTTTTGATTCGAGCTTCTCTCCATGTTGCCTGGGTGCGGAGGTTCGCTCTCCGGCACAAGCAGCAGACCGAAATCTCTCCAGACAACAAAGTTAAATTCCAGGCACCAGAACTTATGACTGTTATGAACGAACCACTCGAAGTCGGGTTTTACCTCATGGATTAACCACCAGACACCAACCATCGCCACACCGAAGTAATCATAATGCTGATCACCCCAGTAAAGGTATCTCTTGAGAATCTCGTCTTTTAATGCTTCCTGCCGGCCTTGAGGTAAGACCGGGCGGTATACACGCATGTGCCTGGTCTGGTATTCTGAAAGCAGGTGAGCAGTGATGCCCTTGTTTGTTGAATCATGCACCCCATAGTCGCCGATACTGATCTCGTCATCTATTTGCCTGGCCCCTACCATCGCCCAGTGAAAAGATTCGGCACTTATCAGGCCGACAAGAGGTATCTGATAGCCCTCTGCTTTAAAAGCCAGATTATCGCCTACCATCAGCGGAGGCAAGTCATCCAATGTCCAGATTATCTTACCTTTATCAATCACGGTTTGCGGCAAACTCAACTCTTGTACGGCCATATCTTTCCTATAGCAACGCTGTTTCCCTATGTTAACACAGAAATTATAAAAAAGCAATATCCCCTATTGACTATTTTACCAGTTAGTGTTAACATAGGAGCATGAAGAGGATTGTTGTCAAGACAGAACAGCCGGAGACATCGCCCCCGGCTAGTTCGGAACCCCAGCCGATTGTGGAAAATACGGCCCCACCGGAAACAAAGGCACAAGCAAATACCGAACCCCAGCCAACCGATGAGGAGACTACACCCGAAACCAAGGAAAGGGCAGTAGTCAAGGGATTCCGGCTTAAACCCAGCGAAGAGGTGCTGATAGACCAGCTCGCCCAGTATGCCCATGCCGCCGGGTTTATCAAGGAACCATCTTTCCAGGCTTACATGATGTTTGCGCTGAACTGTGCCTATGCCCGGCTCCAGCAGGACTTCCAGAACGGCGTGCATAAGAAATAGGCTAGGCAAGCATAAAAAGGTTGTTTTTGCGATGGAAACTAATAATGTGCCTATTAAGCCGCACAACAACAAGCGATATTTGATCAGGGCGACCAAGATAGAGGTCTTAAAATATGTCAGGGAACGTGAGATTGTTGTCGTAAATGACCTGGTAGAGCACTTCGGTTATAAGCCGGAGGGCTCGAGACGCAGACTCTACGCTCTCGCAGAAGAGGGTTTATTAACTTCCTGGGTTTCACCGGGAAGATGGTGTCTTACTCAAGAGGGGATAAGGAGGCTGAAGTACTATGCCGACAAAGAAAACAAAGAAGATTGAAAAGACGGTCCCGGCAGAACCGCAGGAAATTACCCCTGCGGAGGAAATCGAGGGGAACACGGATGAGGAAAGGCGACCTGACATTGCATCCGAGCCGCATGTGCCGGAGGACAAGGCTGCCTTCATCGAACTGCTGAAAAAATTCCGCATCGGAGTCAAGGGTGACTTCTACGAAACTATTGCCGATGATATCGCAACAACCGGTGGAGAGTTCGTCTTTGAGAGGCCGGACCTGCTCGCCAAGAAAATGCAGGACTGGCACCAGTACATTGAGCCTCCCACCCGGAAACAAATGCTCGAGTACTGGTTCACCAAAAAGAATATCAGGGTGCCAACAGAGGTAATAAAGGAGGCTGGTATGAACGATGTCGAAAGAGAAAAAGCGGAGAAGGATAAGCACCATGATGAAAAATACTCCGTTGATACCGCAACCGGCGTTATCAAGGTAGCCGACTCATCGGATAAGTCCCCGCTTTCCTGGGGCGAGGCGGAGAAGCTGTCGCAGCGGATAAAGAGCGACCTGATGGACCAGAAAAACCGGGATAAAAAGGACACAGATGGCGAGGCCAAGAAAACACCGTTCGTCCTGGATGCCGAGGGTAATGTCAAGATCGCAGATGGGGCGCAACTAAGCGCGTCGGATTTGCTCATCGTCCAGGCTATCAACAAGAGCCAGGCACAAGGGGAAAAGAGAACAGCCCGGGAAATCCTGGAAGAGGAAATGAAACATCAGGAGTTCATCGACAGCTTACGTGGTAGAAACGCTCCGAGTGGTGGGCTCCTTGATAATATAGACCAACTGGTCAAGGCCAAGGAACTTTTCGGGACGAATAAAGAACTACTGGATACCCTCACTTTACTATCCAAAAAAATGGATGATGCGGGGAATACAGGCAAAGAATCACCGGTTATGGAAGCTCTAAGAGCCCAGATTACAGACCTGACCAGAAGACTTGACGACCAGGAGAAACAGACTTTACGAGATCAGATTGCAGCCCAAAATGCAAAACTCGAAGCCTTTAGCCTGGAACTTAAAAAACAGGGTTCATCCCAGGCAGCGAAAAGTGAGTATGACATCATGGGTAAGGCCATGGACAAGATAGATGGAGCGGGCAAGGATATTAAAGAGACAATACTGACACTTCTGCAAAAGCCGGCGCCGCCCATGGCTGCCATGGAGCGTTCAGCCATAACCGAGGCCATTAGCGAAGAGGCCAGCAAAATCACGGCCAAGCAGGAACTCGGAAAGCAGATATTCACCCGGCCTCCCAGGGGAACATAAATTATGGCAGGTAAAAAGAGAAGTGAGATACAGGCATCTCCGCATAAGGTCATAACGGCGGCCGCACCAGCTGCCAAGATAGTCCGGCGGTCTGCTACTCCCGGCAGGGAGTACCGCCAGGCACTATGCCCGGTCTGCGGCAGCTCCCACGGGTACAAACGGGTTAAAAACGGGGATATAGACGACCCCGGCCCGGGTGAACTCGTAAACTACTGGAAATGGCTGGCCGCCAGGGAACGTACTCTGGGGCATGGTGACAAGCAGCCCTTCGGCACTATCCAAGAGATCGGAAAGGGCAAGGGACATAGCATGAAAATTATCGGGTATTTCGGACCCGAGAACGACCCGGACGGTTATTTTCCACTGGTACGCAGCCGGCTGATACTGACAGTCCGGCGATGGATCGCCAGGGGATGGCTTAAACTTTCAGACCTCAAATAATCAATTCTTTTAATTCTAGTTAGCTTCAGTTTCAATCCCGCCATATATTATCAAGATCATATATAGAGCAAAAAATATTTTTCAATTTTTAAATCTGGCTATTGACAACAATCCTGATTTATGGTAATTTGAGGTATACAGTAAAATTATCTTAATAGATACTTGCTAGGGGGCGTAAATGGCAAAGGTAAATGTAGTAGTCGCAGTATTCAAAGGGTGCGCGGATGCTGTCCGGGTGTGCTCTGGCCTTGAGTTCATTGACCAGACCCGCCAGGTAGAGAAGCAGCTCCGGGACAAGTACGGCATACCGGACGGCCAGGACGCGGAGAGCGAAAACCAAGTCCAGGTATTCTATAACGTAGAGGTGGAATAATGCCGACAACAATACAGAGTCTAAAATCAGGCCATAAATGCTACCGGTGTAAGCGTATCATCCGGCGCGGCGAGGGCTGTATAAAATGGGAGTACACAGACAAGAACATTTACCGCCACTTGGGAGAATGTCCTAAGCCGTAAGCCCCGAGCTGGCAGCCGGGCGGGATAGGGGGTAAGTAATGACAATGACAGACGAAAAAACCAAACAGGCCGAGGAACAAGCCCGGGCACAACTTGAGTCTATCATGACAATGGTAAAACGATTACAACACTGTGACGACTGTGACGGCGGGGAAGATTGTGAGCTAACCGATCAGGAGATATTCCACGGGATTAACACCTATTATAAAGAGGGCATGACAGCCAGCGAGGACGATAAACAGGAATATCATGACCGTGACAATGCAGCAGAAAAGATACAAGAGGACCCGCTTGAAGTGCGCTCCGATTGGCACACCCCCGGTGATGATGATTTTAACAAGCCCGCCGAATATAAAATCCTGCTTTGTACCGGCGGCCCGGCCTGCCGGATTGTTGGCGATCTGGATGAACACGGCCAGCCCGACCGCGCCCGGATCGAGTATCAAGACTGGTTTACCCCTTGGATTGAACTTGTAGACATCACCAGTGAGGAACGGGACGCACTATTGGCCTATGCTCAACAATTCTACTTCGGGGAATAGCTAGGGCACGGCCCCCGGCTGGCCGGGGGCGCTCAACTTAGCTAAAGGGGGTAAACAAATTCATGAGTTTTTACACGGAATATCGGCCTCACTCATTTAGTGAAGTGCTCGGCCAGGACCAGGCAACGGCGATCCTGAAAAAACAGGCCGTGATGCACCAGTTTCACCATGCCTATCTTTTACACGGTCCAAGCGGATCGGGAAAAACCACAACCGCCCGGATACTGGCGGCCGCCCTGAACTGCGAGACTATGAACGGGACCGGGGAACCTTGCGGGGTATGCCCGAGCTGCCAGGCCGTCATCGAAGGCCGGCACTGGGACGTAATGGAGATTGACGGGGCACGCTTCCGGGGAATAGATGATATTAAGGACTTGTGCTATAAGGCTTACTTTTCACCCATGAGTAAGAAAAAAGTCTATATCATAGATGAGTGTCACCAGCTAACCGAGCCGGCATGGGCTGCCCTGTTGAAACTTGTCGAGGAGCCGCCGCCCCACCTGGTCATAATCTTATGCACGACAGCCCGGGACAAGGTGCCGGATACGATAGCTTCACGCTGCCAGCTTTACCCATTTAACAAGGTAGAGCCTGAATGTATGAAAGCCAAGCTCACCCGTATCTGCCAGACCATTGGCATTGAGGCCGATGCACGTCACCTGGACTTTATCGCTCAATCCAGCAACGGGAACATGCGGACGGCGGAAAACATATTAGAGCAAGTTTGCCTGCTCAAGAGGTAAAGGGTTATGGAGTTAGCCAAATACTACTGCCCGGCGGACGGGGTAGAATTGAAACTATCCGAAGTCCAGTACCATAATAAAATCGTGTGCCAGACCTGGGAGTGTACCAACGGCCACGTGTGGGATATCTTCCACCCGGTAGGCAGCGACCTTAGTTTTTTACACGTGGAAGTGATAACCTGCGAATGTGGTAAGCGCATCCCAAAACGCATAGGCCGGAGCTGGGAAAAAGACACGATTTGCCAGGACTGCCACGATAAAAAGGCGGCGGCATGGCGCATGGATCCCGAGCAAAGCTCTGCCGTCCTGGAGATTCAACCTCTAATCAGTGAGACAACTCGATACTACCAATTATCGACACATATCGCTATCAGGCCATACCCCAACCCGTTAATGTACGGCGGGATGTACGGGGGTGACACAGTGAAGGACGAAAACGAGGTCGATGCTGCGATTGCCAGGTTTAACAATATAGTTGAGAACTTGAAAGCCAACGGCATGACTAAAATCCAGATAGTCCGTCAGCCTGAAAAGGTGGTGCAATCCCAGATGCCTATGATAACAGTGAAAGCGGAAACCCAGTCCGCAATACAACCAAAGCAGGTGAAGATGATATGAACAAGCTGAATTTAGGACCAGGTATCTATGAGCCGATTTGCGGCTGGCCCTGGGTAGACCAGCACTGGAATGACCCCTACCCGGAGCCTCACTTTGAGTTTATCACGCCGACTTGTCGGCAATCCATGACCATCAAAAATCCGGGAGTCGTAAAGGAAGTAGCCAGGATAATGAAGGGGGGTTAAAGTATGATAACGGGGCGGGGAAAGCCCGCCATATCTGCTAGATAGGCCGGTAACCGTCTAGCCCTCTTACACACTACGGGTTAGAACATGACACACGATAACACCCTAACCCGTAGTCGTAAGAGGAATAATGAAAGGGGGTTAAAGTGATTATCAGATTCAACAGCATCGAGGAATTTACCGAGGAACTCAAAAAGGAGTTCGAGGACAAGCCACGCTTTACCCTGAAACCGATCCTCCGGCTGACTTGCCAGTACCGGGGCAGTTCGGCAAGCCCTAACATCAAGCTCGCAACCGTGGTGGCCACCATCAAGTCTGCCAGCGATCCCCAGGACATCATCCGGCTGGAGAAGTATTGCGGGGATATATGGTCAGCCCAGGGTGCGTCAGTGAACGATAAAACGGGCGCACATATTCAGGAAGCCTACGAGCCGATAGAAAAGGCGTGCAAGGAATTGAAGATTGAAGTCCGCGCCGGTATGTATGAGCCGGAAAAGGGGGATTAATATCATGGCCAGAGTAAGACGTTGTGACAACAGGTGCCACAGGGCAAAGGGCACAAAATGCCGTTGTTGGTGTGGTGGAAATTACCACGGGTCAGCCGGCGCCGATAACCGGGCAGCATTACAGCAAGCCGTAGACAGTAATGCGCAGAAGGAACTGCTTGAGCAGCATGGATTCAAGCCAGGCGAGACTGTTTTCTTACATCAGCCGGAACTCCCCCTGGAGAAAGAGGTAAAATGAGCAAGGATAACAATGTAGACGAATTTTTAAAGAGCATGGGCATGGCCGATAAAGAAAAGGCGCCGGAAGCGACACCGCAACAAGGCGGGGAAGTCAATAACCCCTGGGATAAGATAATCCAGCCGAAAGCATCCTACCTGATCCTGGGAGACGTGGGCACCGGCAAGTCCGCCCTGGCCTACTGGCTGCTGGAGAGGTACGGGCAAAAGTACAACCTGACGCCGGCGGTAGTAGGCATACCCCACAACAAGACTTCACTACTGCCGGAGAACTTCAAGAAGCTGGAGGGTCCCGATGACCTCACCAGAGAAGAGAACGTCATCGCCTATATCGACGAGGCCGATATTCAGCTGGCGATCGAGGATACCAAAGCCCGGAAATACGTCACTAATTTTTTGTCACTTCCGCGCCAGCGCCACCAGATACTTCTGTTGACATTCCATTACCCCCGGCTGGTGCTCGCCCGCTATCTACCGTTCTTTGCCGCTTTCTTCCACAAGCGGCCGCCGTATCTCATCGAGTTTGCCTCAAAAAGCAAGGGTGACTCCCTTTACCAGATGATGATGAAAGCCGAGGAGCGTTTCGCCGAGCTAATCCCCCCGGGCTTCGAGCCGACCGAGGAAAGACCGCAACCCCTTGAGGTTATCCGCAATACCTATGTCGTAGCCCCCCGGATACGCTGGCAGGGCTTAATCACTAACCCCACAGCCTCATTCTGGAACCAGGAACTTTCCGAGGTCTGGGCCGGCACCCAGGTTGATGGCAAAGACAGTAAAGTGATCGCCGTCACCAAGCCGCATGGCCAACTCATAGCTATTGACGGGAAAACCATGATCTCTGACGAGATGAGAGCACGCAAGGTAAAGCTGGAGGACATCAATAACCCTGACGGCAATCAGGCAGTATATCTTGACCCATTTTCAAACGCCCAGTGGATAGAATAGGAGGTACAAGGATATGGTACAGCAGAAAAACCTGTTCGGAAAACAGCAGTACGTCTCACTGGCAAAGAAGCGCCCCCGGCGTCCCCATGGTCCCCTCTTCCCTCTACCCGATGGTTACATGGGGATAATCGAAAAGAAATTCTGGGAGTTCCACAACTCTAACCCGGAGGTCTATCGTCTCCTGGTAAGATATGCTCACGAATGGCGGGACGCCCGGGGTATAAATGCCAGGATAGGAATGAAAGCCCTCTTCGAGCGGGTCCGCTGGGAGATCGGATTGCGAAAGCGGGAGCATCACGATGGGGATAAGGAATTTAAGCTCAACAACAATTACACCGCCTTTTACGCCAGGTTCATTATGTTTAACTACCCGGAATTAAAGGGCATGTTCGCACTCCGTAAGCAGCGTATCCCCGCTACTATCGGACCTAAAAACGAGAGCCTCCCACCCGATAGACAGGTGCTTTAATGGCTGATGTTTATCTGCTGCACTTTGAACGCCCGTACTGGGGGAAAGCCCGGCATTACGTGGGCTATACCAAGTTCACCGCCGCCGAGCGTATCGACACACACCGCGCCGGCAACGGCAGTAAGCTGGTAGCCTACGCTATGGCTCACGGCAATAACTTTGAATGTGTCCTTACCGAGCACTTTGATAGCCCCCAGGAAGCCCGGGCAAGAGAATTACAATTAAAAAAGAGGCATGGTCTGAATAAGCTGTGCCCAAGATGCAAGGGGGAACAATAGTGTCGGTAAAGGTCGAAATTCTGCCCGGTGCCTACTTCTTACCGGTATTTAATTTCAGGGATAAGGAGTTTGTTTTTATCTGGTGGTCAAAGACCAGCCTGAAAAACATCACATGGGAAAGGTGGCTAATTTTCAATCTACGGTGGCCATTCTTCAGGAAAATGGAACTCTTTGTGGATCACGATAATGAATTATTCTATCCCGAAGAAGGTAGTTGGCTACAAAAGAAGATGAAGAAGTCCAATGCCAAGCCGTAAGAAAATGGGCAAGTGTATCGCCTGCGGCCGTCCGGTAGAGTGGGAGAACTGGGCTGCCGGCCCGGTCTGCTATCCCTGCTACTGGGGAGCGAAACTACTCTACGAGAGCGGGATAGATAAGGTTGCGGATATTCCCCCGGCACTGGTGCCTATGCTTGAATCGTTATTCCTCAAGGGTGGTTACAACTGGCCGACCGACCTGACTTGGGCACTGATAAACCGACCGTTCGACAAAGCCGATACCATGCTCCGGCGCTGGTGGAGCCCTACGAAAGAGCAGGAAGCTAAAGACTATCAGGAGGATACTTAGATGGGTAATCACTATGTCGGAAGAGCTATGGGACGCATGGCTGATATGGCGCTTAAGATGAGGACCAATCAGACCGCCCTGGCGCTATTGGATGAAATCTGCGAACCATATCGTGGGGCTGACGCAGAATTTGAGGCCGAAGACCCCAATAACCCCGGGCACCAGCATCCCGAATACTGTCGGTATACCGACCCCAGGGGGCCTTTGGGCACCCTTATCCGTGAGGCTTTTGACCCGAAAGTGGATTGGATTGCCAAACAACGTGAAGCAGAGGAGTCTGGTGATCAGGACAAGATAGATGAGTTCGATGAGAGCTGGGGAGATGGTCCAGAGAAACAATTCGATGCTCGTTATGAATTTTGCTAGCGTATAAGAGAGGTTAAACACAAAGGAGTAAGGGCGATGGATATTAAATGCAATTATCGTGAATGGTGTTGTAGCAAGGGAGACAACGATATGTGCACCGCTGCTGTAGAGGACGCCTGCGATAAGGGAGTACCTAATTGCTTAAATTGGGACAATGCGCAAAGTCTTTGCCGAGTGCAATACCCATCTTCATGTGAACTTCGTTACTTCTGCCAACATAAAGAAACACAGGCATTTAAAAGAGCAGATTACGCAGACCGTCAGCGAAGCGGTAGCGGAAGTTACTAATTAACATTCCATCTGCGAAGAGCTTAGATGAAATTATCTTCCAAGATAATTGAAGGGAAAATAGGAGTGCTAATTGGGAAAGCAATTTGTGATGGAATTAGGTTACGACGGTAGATTCCACCGCTATCCTAAATGCGCCGAATGTGGAAAGGCAGCTCATTATCATTGTGACCGTTGCAATAAAGCAATTTGTGAAAAACATAAAAAGCACTTTATGGGGGAACATTTTTGTAGGGAATGTTGGGAAAGATAAGTAAAAAGTATCATAAAAGATAATCGGAGGGAAAGATGAAACGTCTTCTTTGTTTAATCGGATTCCACAAATGGGACACTTCTAACATGCCTAGACCACAATTTAAAGGAATTAGGAGCGAAGGTGTTATGTTGGTATTCCAGAAGTGTGTGAGGTGCCACAAAATTAGCTTCTTTCTTCTTCGGCAAAATATCATTTCAGATAAGGAAGGATATGAGTTTTATCCGTAAATAATCATTATTGCCGACATCGAACATCAAGTGGTCTGTGTCGCAAATATAGAAGTAAGTGTAAGGAGGGAAAGTAAAATGAACCAAAAACAAACATTTTCACAGTATCTACTATGTCAAGGTAAGGAACTGCTTATACATCTTGGAGGGTTCTGGATGTTAGTATTAGCTCCTGCTGGAGTTTGCATATTGGGGGCTATAGCTGGAACTAGAACTTGGGGATGGCACATTGTTAATCAGGTAACATTTTATCTCTGGTGCGGCTTTGCTTTCTGTCTCATCTGCACTCTGATTACAATTTTCCTATGTCTACACCACAATTATACTGATAGAAACGATAAATAAATCCGACCACGGACAATACTGAAAGGAGATCAAGATGAAAATAGAGTGCATTATACAAGATGGTAAAATCGAAGTCCCGGAATCATGGATAAAGAAATGGAAACAGGAAACCGGAGAGGAACCGGATAGACTGATTTTTGACCTTAGTGATGCCAACCCCAAAGTCCCGGCTGGCGCATTTCTTTCGGCTACTCGCAAAACATTCCCAGAGATACCTCTGAGATTTGAGAAAAGCGACTTAGCTCCAGGAGGTATTCTAACACGGGATAAATTTGAGGAACTCACAATTTGTGAGGGTAAAAGGCAGGGTTATTCAAAAATTTATGATTTTGACTATCCTGATGGACTGGGCGTTTACTACTGTGCCGCCAAAGAAGGACTACCCGGAGATTTATTGTTTTTTAACCCACATCTCATACTTGATAAGGAGAAGGATATAACAGGATGGGTTTAAAACATGGCCAGTATCGTATAGGATAATTGAAAGGAGAGGAAAATGGCTAAGATAGAGTGCAGAGTATGCAAGGCCATCCTCAAGGTCATTGGTACAGATGATCGTCTCATCGGTTATTATAATGGCCATGTTATGACCACTGCGGGGGATTGCATATTCGCAAAATCAAAGGTACTTCAATATAAATCACGCCTCAAGGTTATTGGTCCAGATGATCGTCTCATCTTTACCAATCTTGGCGGGAGTGCTAGAATCTGAGTATGCAACAATGTCAAGCTGAAACTAAACCTGCCGGTTCACCCCGGGCCCAGCGATGCCCTATGCCGGCCTTGCCGGGCGAGTCCTATTGCCCCCTTCACCTGGTACTCAGCCAGCGCATGGAAAAACGACACGAACAATCCCTCCCTGAACGTCTAAGAAAATGCTGCGGAGGTAAATAACAATGTCATATCCTAATATACGCTACCGGGTTAGCCACTATCCGAATATACACTACACGCCCAGCATGGTCTCCCTGCCTACCGGCGATCCCTGCCAGTCTGTACGGCCGCAGGACTTCCCTTTCATTTCCTGGTTCGGCATACCCATGCCTGATTACTCCTTTGCCGTGGAGCCCGAGACCAGAGAACGCAAGCTCGACGACGTGATGAACCGCCTCCGCCAGGGCGTGGAGAGCATCCAGAACAGCGACGTTTTCCGCCAGTTCCTGATGACCATGGCCAAGTTCCACGACTATTCTATCGGTAACCAGATACTTATCATGCTGCAGCGACCGGCCGCCACTCAGGTAGCCGGCTTCAACACATGGAGAGACCTGAGCAGGTCCGTCAAGGCTGGCGAGAAGGGTATCATGATTCTCGCTCCCTGCTTTGCCCCCGGAGGGGAGTCCCGATGGATACGCCATGACACCGAGTGGGCGATCCGCCGTGTCGGCGAAAGATACGGCGTTTACCTGGTCCGCTCTGGCGGCGCCGATGTTGTACCCCCAACCCTGCTCCAGCCGCTCTATGATACACGTGGCCAGGCCGAAAGATATTTACATACTCAAGGTGCTATGAAGGGCGAGGAGAGGGTTCTAGCCCCAACCTACTTCAAGGTGGTCTATGTTTTCGATGTCTCCCAGACCCAGGGTAAGGAATTGCCCAGGGTAGAGGTGCCGACCCTCAGCGGAGAGGTGAACGAAGACCTCTTCAACCGCGCCATGGCGCTGGCCAAGAAGAATAACCTGACCGTAGAGTTTAATCCTCGACCGGAACTATCACCGGACATCAAGGGTATGCTTTCCGGTACCCTTATCTGGGTCAAAGGGGATGAGCCCCGGGCGCAACAGTTGAAAACACTTCTGCATGAATTAGCACACTATTACACAGAGAGGGTGCTGGGGATACCCCGGGCCGATGCCGAGACCATCGCCGAGTCTTCTGCATTTGTCGTGGGTAGTCATTTCGGCTTCGATACAGGCACCAGATCATTCCCCTATGTAGCTCTCTGGTCAAAAGATAAATCCGTACTCGAGAAGAACCTGGCTGCCATCCGCGGCGTGTCCACCCGGATGATTGCCGGAATTGAGGGGGTGGAAGGCGGCGCTTCATTACTGGTAGAACGCGAGAGTCCGCAAAGTACCTTAATAACGAAGGCTCAACTTACCGAGATGTTCAAAGACGAAAGGACCTGCGGTATCTGCTATGACCCCGAAGGTGCCGCCCATCTCCCATCCGGTCTGGAAATGGGGCAATGCACTAATTGCGCCTGGTATGTGGTTGAGAGATTAGGCCGAGGCCAGGTCTACGGATTTTCCGTTGAAGATATACCCGGTTACTCTTATAGGCCGATCTCCATCGTTGGCGGCCATGATTTTGCCGTAATAGATGACCGGTACATCGTTGACCTCTGGCTGAGTCTGTATGCCGGGGAAGAGAAGCAAATTGTATTCGATATGCAGGACCCTATTGACCAGGATAAAATCAAGCGAATATACAGCGACCGAAAACACTGGAAAATTCTCCCAAGCTACCTCAAGGAAACCACCTCTATCGAGGATGAGGGGAAGGCCATCGCCAAAGCAATCGGCGTTGATTATACCGGCCCCCAGTATGATAAAGGCGTATTCAAGTTCCATCTTCTAACCGATCCCGTCACCGGCACCAGTTTCGGAGTTTATTCATTGGAAGATGCCAGAAAACAGCTTAATAAAGTAAGAGCATCATATTCGACAGTGCGCATCGTTCCCTATACTCCGAAAGAGCCTCTGCCCCCCAACGTCAAGGCGTACTTAATCCAGGTTATCACCCCCACCGGAGAGATCGCCGGCTGGCTGGGCTACGATGAACACCCGGATTACGTGCGCATCGGCTATATCAAGGTAGAAGACAAACACCAGGGAAAGGGCTATGCCGGCGATATGGTGAAAAAGCTGGTTGAGGCAGCCGGGAATAAGCCTATACTGACCGGCTCGCTCAACCACTCCTCATGGCGGCTATTGAAACTGGCCCAGGAAAAGGGTAAGATCAAGATTACCGAGCCGCAGTCAGAGTTCCAGGATAAGACCTACTTTCAGCTTGAGCCTGTGAGGTAGTTTATGCCGAAGACAGCAGAGGAACCCAGACCCGATAAGTTTCGCATTATACCCCACTATTCCCCGGTCACCGGCATCCTGACCTCATTCACGGTCGAGGACCCGAAGGGCGTCCCGGTAACCAGGTGGCGCGAGTACGCCACCGAGATCAACAAACGATATCCCGCCGTACCTGTCAAGGAGTTGGAAGAGGCCAAGGTACAGTATCTTGAATACCGGGCGGTGTTTACCCTGGGAAGGGCCTCTTTTACCCTCGAGCAGTTGAAAGGCAAACCCGCGGTATCGGAACTCAGTACCACGCAGCGCCTGGCCCGCTACGGTGTGTCAGAAGAGGACTACGAGAAGGTCATTGAGACGGACAAGAAATTCACCATGAACGATCTCCGCCAGATGTGCCGCGATCTGGGGCTGGCCACCGGCGGAGATAAGAAAAAACTTATAAGTAGATTGATGGAGGCAGAAAGTGGCAAACAAAGCTAAAGAGTGGACAGCCAAACCGGATGGACAACTGATGATACCGGAGGAATACAGCAAGTGTCTTGCCTACGATGTAACCATCCTGAGTGCCAAGAAGATGATGAACTTCCAGTGCGGCGGTTATGAAACTAACGGCCAGACTACTACTTTTCGTGACGTGCTTTTAGATAGTTCGGAGAAAAACGCCCGGGGAAAGGTAACTCTTCAAAGAGTGAGCTACCATGACGTGGTAGTATTGGGCAACACCGGCTTTATGGCTATACCGATCCCGGCTACTGAGACGGAGCCTTCAACTTCTCCCTTACCAGAGAGTTAAACTTAATTACCCTCGCCGCGCCCCTTAGTTCCGTGTCCTGAAGTTCGGCTGCCGCTTCTTTGGCAGCCACTTTGAATTTTTCCCGATATCCGTCCAGCCAGGGCGTCGGCCTGCCTTTCCGGGATTTGCGTACTGAGATTACCAGTTCATCCGACATCTACATTCACCCCCTTTAAAACAGATACGCCCAAGATTTTACTCTTGAGCGTATCTTTCAGCTAATAATATTCAGCTTGGGTCAGGCTGACCGTTTCCTGCCGAGGGCCGCGCTTACGCAGCTGTTCATGCTGATAATTCGTGCGGCACCGCTCTTGCCAGCGGTCTCTCTGGCGCATGTCGCTGGGACACCACCTTTTGAGAAAAGATACTGGCGAAGATGATTTGGCACGGCGCCTTTGGGGAAACTCTGAGATTTGAGGCTCACCAAACGGTGCGACCACGGAACGGAGTTATAGAGGATGGCATTGCCGGCATTGGTCAATAAAATTCCCGCCATTGTCATTCTCCTTTTTTCGTTGTCACCTCAATTACGAGGGCGGCGACCCTTGCACTGGTTATTACCAGACGCATTTCTATGATAAAACAACGAATGGGTATTTGTCAAGAGGGGGAATGGTAGCGGGGGATGGATTTGAACCACCGACCTCCTGGTTATGAGCCAGGCGAGCTGCCGCTGCTCTACCCCGCGATAGCCCCAATTCACCTTTTATTGCGCAGTCTAAAACAAGACGCTGTTTGGCCTCTGGACCCGTTTCGTATTCAGCCATAGATTACTTCCGGTGAGGGTATTTTACCTGTTTTTTATTCGGTACGTGCGGGTATAGAGGCCCTTTAACTGTCGCCTCAACAGGGTCTAATTCCAGACCGAAGACAAGGGCATAGGGCCGGCCAGGGTTTTGCTTTTTGTGCCACTCTGGTTCGTTATCAAGTCTTACCCTGACCCCAAGCCACTCATCCTCAATAAAGTAGCTCTCTACAATACCAGTGCCCAGTTGGTTAAAATTGATGGTTACTTTATCACCAATTTTAGGCAAAGGTTTTTTACCGGACCACATCCCCTCGGCCTGCACAGAAGGCGCATTGTAAACCATCAAGGCATTGGGAAACATTTTCTGATATTCCGCATCCGACATCCCTTGAGCCTTTCGTGGAAACCGTTTTATATCAGTTTCTTCGACAAAGGCCAAGTTGTAATGGTTAGCCATGTTAAACCTCCTTGTTAGCTTTTTTCAGAATCTCGCTGTCTTGCTCTTTAAGATAGTCCTCCAAATCCCCCAGTACCTCTTTATACGCTTCCTGGCCGCATCCATCCTTGCCAGCCACCTCACGCATGGTTTTAAGCCACTTCTCCGGGGGCGTAGTCTCATCCTGGAGGAGTGGCTGGATAGCCTTGCCGGTTTCTCCATTACAGTCGTGCTGGCTGATATTGACGAACTTCACCACGGCGTCAGCCACATGGCACTCGGCACATTCAGCATACAGTTCTTCATCGGTTTTTTCAGCCTGAACTGGCATATTTTCCGGCATATTTTCCACCTCTTTTGACGGTTTTAAGTAGTCTTCCAGACCCTCCATGTCAGTGGTTTCCATTGGTACAGTGATGGTCGCCTGTAGCTTGTCCCGGGCAGTCTTGATTGCCAGGTCGCAGGCAGATGAGTCGGGGGCATCCTTGTTGGCCAGGCACTTCCGGGCTGCCTCTTCGACATAACCATGATGACGTTCCAGCCCACGTTTAGTGGTAAGGTAGAGCGCCTGCTTTAGCTGCTTTTTATCCAACGCCTCGACCGATTTTTTTATCCTGTCAGTCACACTAGCCATCTCTTTTGACCCCTCACTTTGATTTTACTTCTTTGAGGACGCGCCGACAATATGTTGAACCTGACATCCTATCGTAGGACATCACCATAGGGCACCTTTTGCCTGGCTCCATGGGATTGTGCTCAATCTTTGTCTGCAAATCTTCTGTATCCCAGACATGACCCGCCGAGCATTTTAAAATCACCCGAATAGACCCCCTTTTTCCCTCGAAAGTGCATACGCTTCCCAAGCCTCTCTGCCTTTATCCGTGTAGTGCTTGAGGTAGTCTACGTGTCTTAATGCACCGGCGAAGTACCAGTTACCAAAATCAACCGCGGCATCTCTCGCCGTCCGCTGGGCCAGGTTCGCTCCCGTTAATCTACTGTGTGCCTCTGCATAGTCTTTGCCCAGTTCCCTGAGCTTCTCCAGCGCCTCCCGTTCACTCCGATACTTGGGTGAGCCATCTTTATTTTTGAGATAAGGCAGGTTAGTATGTATCTGCTCTCGCACTTCACGCTCATAACCATAACGGTTGCCCATAACCTCATGTATACGGTCAACCTTCTTCTTGACGAACTCGTAACCGCCACGGAGGGAAGAGGGGTCCTCAGCCATGCGATTCGTCAAATCTCCGATGTGTTCTGCCATATACCCATAGAGTTGGGCTATCTGGGACATCTGGATACGCAGCATCGCCTTTTCAGGTTCACCTCGCTGATCTTCGGCCAGTTGCTTCGATAGTTTATTGAACTCGGCTTCTGTCCATTCGCGGGACTGCGATTTCGTAACATGAGGGTAAAGCGGCTGGTATTTACTCACCTGATACCCCTCGCTTTAGCTTGTTTGATGGCCTCGCCGTACATGACGAGATAGCCATCCGTATAATCCAGGTCTATAATCCGGGCGCCGGCGCCGAAGTCGAACGGCTCATATTCCGTGATATCACCCTTCCGTGTCATCCCCTCGCTGAGATACTCGGCGGCCGCATCCTTAGACCTCGCAATCCAGATAACATTGTTCGCCGGATAGTTCTCCAGCATCCGCAGCTGCTCGTCGGATAAGTGCCGCTCGTTGCCTAACTCCTCCGCCTCAAATCTTATAATATCGGCAACTGTAGCGCCCCGGGGAATACCCCAGTTCTCGATGTTAACCCGATAGCCTTTACCTCGCCAGAGAGGAAAGTCATCAATCGTTTTGGCTGCCCGTATTTGCTTCTCCAACACCTCATCGGCGGGCAAAGTTTCAAGTTGCGGGGATGACTTCCGGCTTTTGGGGACGTGGGGGTATAAAGGCTGTCTGGCCATCTTTCTACTCCCCCAGCCTCGTGGAGAGATTATCACGCAACGCTTTAGCAGCATCTGCGGTAAGATTCTCAAAAATCCAATTGGCCATTCTCAAGGCTGAATGTATGTTCGCTTCCGCATGTTTCCGGGTTAGAAAAGACATAGGTTCAACCTCGATGGACACCTTTATCGGAACATCGGCATCAGCAGCATAAAATTGGAATGGTCCTTTGCTGGGCAATTGGCTCTGAGGCACATGCGGATATAATGGTTGTTTTTTAGCCATAGTTTACCTCCTTCAATCCCTGTATCCAGCCACAAGTCCGGGTGACTTCTTTCTTACTTCCCTGATCTCTGCCCAATTAAGCTGGTTCCAGAGTTCCTGATATTCCCGGTATGCCGGGTGTTTTTCAGTAATAGCCACCTTCTGCGCCAGTTTTCTGGCCTTCGCTGTCTGCTCAACAAGCTCCGGTCGAATAGGGCCGAAGTAATGGCGTTCGTCTGCCTCTTTGACAGCCTGGAATATAACCTCCGGGGTTATTTCGTACCCGGCAGGGGTATAGCGCCGACCAGCGTTCTTTCTCATTACATCAGCATCATAGAGAGCCTCGGCTTTGTCCTCGTAGCCATCCAAGACATCCGTGATAACCTTGGCCATAATAACGTCGGGGTCGTACTCGCCCTCACGATGCAGGTCAGCTTCGATGGTTTTATAAAGTATGGAGAGGTCATCTTGCCCCGGCGCCGGCCCTGTCTCCCCTACCCGATGGGGAAACTGCACCTTTTTACTTCCGGGTATGTGAGGATACAACGGTTTTTTGGCCATATTAAGCCTCCTTCGACTCTCTCAGTTGCTCCTTGATAACATCATAAAGTTGCTCCCGAGTGACTTTTCTTATGTACACATCGCCGCCGGAGAGATCGCCGGTCAAGTTATTTACCCTATCCCAGTCCCTGCCATCATATGCCTTGACATAGGATTGCTTCGTCGGCAAATCCCACTCATCCAGCTTCTTTATAGTGTACCTGTTGGATGACAATATCGGAGAGCTACGTACGAACTTCTCTAGCTCGCCCTGTCCCGGCTGTTTCTCGGCCTCCGCCGTACTGCCCTTCTCGATAATCGGGCCCATGATATCCACCACCTCTGGTACTTTGGCATTGTAAAGACGCCGGCATAGTTCCTTCTTATGGCCATAGTCAGACATGCCATTCTCCCGACATAGTGATTTCAATTCGCTCCCCAGGAAGGCCACATCGCAGGCAATCAGCGCCTCCGCCCACTCCGGGGACTCTGAGATCTCCAGTTCCCAGCCGAACTTGGCCATCAGCCTGCCGAGGTTAGCATTGATGTAAGGGGTAAGTCCATAGATCGCCAGCTGGCTGAGTAGCTCGTTTAGCTGCGCGAACTCATTGGGGGACAGCGCCTTGCGACCCGCTTCACGGATCTGGGCGATTTTTGCCGGTGCGAAGGTAACGATATGGTCGGTCATTTTGTTCATCTCCTTTTTATAGCACTCTGGGCATATGCCGTGAGTAGCGCCCTATTAAATAGGGAGCGGGGTGATTGAAGGCGCCCTACCCCCTATTTAACAGTTGGAGTCTCTAGATCACCAGAAGAGCCGTTGCGGTAATATCCAAGGCATTGATCGCGCCATCGTCGTTAGTGTCGCTGGTAAAGTCGTAGGTATCACCTTCCATTAGAACTATTACCCGCGCTATCATGGTGAGATCGGCAGCCCCAAGTTCAAAGTCTCCATTTACGTCACCGGCAACATAGATGGCGATGTAGTCAGCCTTGGTCTCGTCATCATCGGCTATCAGGCTGTCGTCTACCGTCAGCACGACGTCGTACTCCGCCCCTTCAAACCCGGCGCCAGTAGCATTGGCAAAATCAGCGAAGTTCTTGCTGGGGTTGGCGACTGCGCTGTCCTCAGTCGAATCACTGTTGAAGTCCCAGCTATAGGTATTGGCAGGCTTACCGCCAGCGGTAGCATCAGTGAAGGCCACTGTGCTGGAATGCTGGGTGGTGCTTACCCAGGTATCGGTCACGTACTTTACGATGCCTTTTTCCGGCGTGCCCGAGAAACCGGCCACCAGGTTAGCATAGATTTCGGCTGATATCGTTCCCACGGAAAACGTCGAGGTGCTGCCGTGGCTGTCGGTCACCGTGAGTGTGATAGTCTTTGTACCGTTAGAGCTATAGGTGACATCACTAGGCGCGACTGCTGCAGTGGTTCCTGAACTGTCAGTGCCGAATGTCCACGCGTAGGTATTGTAAGTCCCGGAGCCGCCGGTGACCGTAGGCGTCAGGGTGAATGTCGTCGCGTCAGCACCCGGATTCACATAACCTTCGTTGTCTGCGGGTATGTTATCGCCGTCCACATCAACGGCGGCAACTTCGAGCAAGTCAACGGTCGCTGTGCCATCGGCTAGTGTGGAGGTTATCGGATCCGCATTTTTATCACTCAGGGTACAGTTTTCAAGGTTAAGAGCGGTGTTCTCCCCATTAGTGAAAGTTTCGTTGGCAGTGAAAGCCAAGGTGGCAATACTACCATCCCCGTTCACGCCAATACCCGGACCGGCATAGCCAACTATTCCCCACCAATCTTTACCCGGGTAGGTCCCGCCGGTCTGCCTGGCAGATATAAGGAATGTCCAGCCGGTTCCCGTCAGACTTCCCGATGTGACACCTGTCAGGGTAAGGGTGTCGGTATCGACAACAAGGTCAATGTTGAAAGCATTCAAGTCGCTATATGACCCAGAGATGTTCAATGGAAGAGTGAATGATGCGTCTTCATCCAGAGTGACATTGGGGATAGCTACTGTAGCCATTCCGCCGGCGCTCACCGGCAGAGCCGTCGCCAGACACATGGTCAGCAACAGCACCAGAGTCAGAACTATACCGATAATACATTTCCCTGTTTTAACCATTATAATAATCCTCCTGATTCATTTGAATATTCAGCCTCTTTATCTATCCGTTCTTTTTGCCTGTTTTCTTTTTTTCTAAACACCCCCCTCCTGCTTCAGTAACGATGGTCCGTCATCGTGTCATCTCCTTGACCTTACCCAGATCATCTTCCAAATTTTCCCCAGGCATCAACCTGCCTTTCTCAACACCATGGCCAAAGACAATGGTTTCGCCCGCGCCCTGAGTGCCAATCTTGTCAAGGATACTCTTACAGCTATCCCCGTCACACACAAAAATGGGGATGCCTTCTTTTTCCAGTTCCTGGAGACGTTCCAGCCACTTGTTGTTTTTAGCACCCGCTTTCTCAGACCAAGTGGCTACGACGACCTTCGGCTGCTCGGCTTTCAATTTCTCGAACCACTCTGCGCTACACGAAAAAACGTTGGGGCTCATAAGTACCTCCTACCATCTCCCTTACGGGTACTACTGTAATATAAGTCAACTTCAGAATAACTCTGGCCGGCACAGGGACACTCTGGTGATGCTGGGGAAGATTGAATAAAAATCTCAGCTTATCGTTAGCCACGGCCGCCGGGCCCACAATGCGCATGACATTTTTGGCAGTCTCCTCCGTAGCTACGGCGGCTGCCATGGTAAAATCACCCGTATCCCTCAAATGACCGGCACTACGTTCAAGGGCATCGGCCAGCCTGTATTCGCAGTCCCGGTAATAGCCGAAATCCCTGGCCACCACCTGGTTTAAGAACAAAAAGGCAGCCTTGGTTTCCTCGGCCAGTAACCTGACTTTGTTCATGATAGCCCCACCCCCGCCAGCTTCGGGAACTTATTACTGACCTCGACCGCCCCCTGTTTCATCCATTTCCGCTCGTCTTCCGTGAGTATCTCAATAAGTCTTAGAAACTCGCCAGCATGTACTCGCTCCTCATTGGCGATATCCAGCAGCATGGTCTTGGCCATGACATTTTCCGCGGCATCGGCATGGCTGCTGTATAAATGAATGGCGTCCTCTTCGGCAGCAAGGTCTAATCGAAGCGCCCTGATTAAATCACCGTCCCGGAGCGGCACCGATAGTCCGGGGAATGGATCAGTAAAATTAGGCATAGGTCACCTCCTTTACAGGATTTTAATCTTGGTGCTCTTTTAAAAACTGCGATAATCTCACCGGCTGGGGGCAGGTGGGACAATCTTTTTCATTTTGAGATGCCATCTGTTGTACTTTTTTTCTAAATCCCGAGGCTTTTCCGCTCTCCTTGATTAAATCAGCATCATATTGCCCTGTATTTATCTGCGCGGGAGAAACGATGGGTCTTACTTTGGTGGCCCAGGATAAAATATCTGTTAACAATGATGTGTCAACCCCCATCCTAGCAGCTATAGGAATTGTTTCTTGGCTAAAATTTATTACATCATCCAGATGTTTCTGGCAACAATCGCACGCACGAGCCATCTTAATTTTCTCCTATATAAAATATACTAACGTAAAGTTCTTTCAGTTTTTCGACATCAACAACGTTATTTGCCAATTTTACATCCCTCTGCCAAATGTATCTCAAGTGACCTTAATGATTTAGCTAAGTGGTCTAATTGGTATTTGAGCGTCTCAGTATCTGTTACCGAAGTAGCGGTTTCTGTTACTTTCTCCGGCTTTTCTGTTGATAATTCCTCTGTTTTTGTTTCATTTTCAGAGGTTTCGGTTACATTGTCCTCGGCTTTTGTTTCGGTCTCTTCGGCACCCTCTAGCCTAAGAGAGGAAGCAACACTGGATACCTCGGATCTGAAATTGGCGATGGATGACTTGGCATCCTCGATAACCTCATGCAATGGATTGTTATTGAATATGTCCGCCAGCCGGGGCGGCCTCGGTAGTTTAGGCATTAAATTTACCATAAATTTACCCCTTGAGTGTATTTGCCAGTGCGGCAGGCACAGGAGGAAAATATTTCTTATACAGTATCGGCGCCATTACTTCGGCTGCTTTCTTCCGAAACGCCGGTAATCCGGCGACATCGGGCACCGGTGGCGTCGCCACGGCGACAAAGCGGTTAAACTTCTCTTCAAATGTAGGGGCGTTTATCGCCGATTGGAGTCCCTCAGCAATATCCTTCCAGGTCACAGATGATTTGAATTTAAAAGGAGAGCCGGCGATCGTCCCCACAGGGAGAGGCGGACCATCACCCGGAAGCATCGGACGTATTTTCGCAAACCCCGCCATTATGTCCATCTTCATCATCACCTCCTGTTTGAAATTTACACCCGTCAGCACTATTAGTCAAGAGTTCCGGCTGATAGGCCACCCTCTGGAGATTGTAGCGGGCCATAACGCAGTACGGCCTGACCACATCTACGAGGATTGCTTTGCGCCCGAGCCTCTTTGCAGCCACTCCTGTGGTGCCGGAGCCGCCGAATGGATCCAATACCACATCACCAACCCTTGAGCTTGCAAGGATAGGATTGATTACTAGAGACTCTGGAAATGGGGCAAAGTGCCCGGTCATTCCTTTTTCGTGGCACTTGGGACATGTTTTGATGTATCGCTTGAACACAGTGTCACACTTCGGGCATACACAGATAGTCGATGGCTTGGTTGTAATCTCCCAGAGGGTATCTTCCCATGTATCCCCCGGATTTTTCCCTTTGGCGGCAAAAGCCCTTTCCGGGTCAACCTCGGGCTCCGGCGGTCGAGAGAAGTGGTCTTTTTCATAACGCCCGTCCGGCCGCTGGCGATGAACATCAACGATGTCGCCGGGTTTGGCACCATTAGGGTGTACCTTGCCCCCCGTATGACCGCCTTGAACCCTGATGGACTGGGGATTGCTGACCTCTCCGTATTTGCTCCCGGTGGCGCCGGCGCCATCAATGAAATCGCCTGGATTCTTACCTTTTGTGAAATCTACCAATGGCTCGCCGTCCGCACCTGCGTAGCCACTGTGATGTTTGCGTGCAAAGCTCTGTGGGCTAGTGGAAACATCCTGTTCCTTGATATCCGGGCTTGTTTTGCCCTCACCATCCCTGCCCCGGTGCAGTCTCTCCGTATTATCCAGGCTGGACCCATGGTGCTTGGCAAGCCCGGTATTTCCCCCCCCCTGGTGAGCTACCGGATTATCAAAGAGTTGCCCTTTTTTAGCCGCCTCTTCCCGCCAGTCGGGTTTCTCCGGGTAGCCGTAGTTCTCTATCTCTTCATCTGAGGCTTTAAGCTCGCCAGTCAGGGCAGTGCTACCGAGCTTACCGCGCTTCACGTCCCTTACTCTAAGGTTGAAGGCTTGGGGCTGAGGACCATGGTTAAAGAAGCCGTCTTTACCGCTATACCTTTCAATACTCATAGTTTTGTGGGGGATACGTATAGCATCCAGATCAAAATAGTAATCGAAGCCGGCCCATGCAGGCATTATCTTTACCCAGCCTTTTTGCTTCTCCCAGCTTATCTCCCCGGTGTCGGGGTTGCGGAACATACCGCCTTCAGGGTACTTTTCCTCCCTGGTAGGCTCCGTATCCCGCCACTCCCCAGTCTCACGATGACGCCACAGGCAGGTGTCACTGCTTTTCACAAAGAAGTAAACGAACTCCCATGATGAGGTTAAGCGGTCTTTTTGTGACCCGGGCATACTGTTGGGCTTTCGCCAGATCAACTTATTGCGAAGCACGTAGCCTTCTTGAACCATGGCGAACATCACCCGCTCTGGAACCATGGTCATGCACTTCGGCGGGATGCCTTTATACATACGATTAGGAGCATCTGTACCGGTGGGATACTGTGTCTTCTTATCGTTCCGTGACTGCCATGATTGGTCGCCGCCGCCCGGATTGATGCAAATCCCTTTACCGGAGGTATAAGTATCTCCAATATTCAAATATAGAGAGCCACTTTTTTTAAGAACACGCTTCACTTCGCGGAAGATCATCATGAGGTGCTCAACGAACAAATCCGGGTCTGGTTCAAGGCCGAGCTGTCCCCGCCACGCATGGCATTTGACACAGAAACAGCCCTAGTCATTGGCATCCTTCGATAGCTGGCCCGTTTGAGTACCGACCAGTGTTGACTTATCGCCGCAGTTCCCCTTGTTAATGCGCTTCATGGGCTTACCGATGGTCGTCGGATGCGAGTCGGGATTATGATACTGCTTGGTAAAGGTATCCCAGTTCGGCTGGCCGGGACCGGGGATAATATCACCCCACTCATGCTGGCAGTTCGGATCGCCTCCCCATACTATATCAGAACCCCCACTGTAATTTCTTAGGCCCCAGTAGGGGGGAGAACAGACACACATCTGTACCGACTCGTCCGGGAGGCTTCGTAACACCTCCAGCGAATTGCCGCAGTATATGTCATCGAATACATCGGAGTAGAACTTCTCCATCTTCAACTCCACAGCCTTACCGCCGGCGAATATTTGATCACGAGCTTATCCACTTCCAACGGCGACTTGGTGTAATACCTATCGACCATTTCAGCGGCCGTGGACTGCTTCCAGGCAAGGAATATCTTGGCCACCAGTTCCGGCTCCATCTTGAGCTCTGGCCGGCTGGCGAAGGTGTCCCGGATATCTATCAAAACACGATGACGCAGTGAATGCCAGGCTTTATGATACACTTTCTCAACCCCAGCCTTTTTACAGATGGAGTGAAATACCTTGTTAATCATATAAGGGGAGTATTCCAGCGAGAAGTCGTACTCTTTTAAATAAGGGACAAGACACGGCGCCAGCGCCTGGTTCCTTTTTTCGCCGCCTTTTTCGGTCTGCCGCCAGATGGTGCCGGCAGCGTAGTCAATATGTTCCGGTAAAATAGCCCGCAGCTCGCCGGCCCGGAAACCATAGACGGAACTGACGGCGAGAAAGGCGGTCTCAGACGGGTCTAATTTCCCCAACCTGGCCGTGTTCACCAGTAACATCAGCTCCTCACGGGACATCTCCGGCTTGGTTATATCGCTGCCGTTGACCTCCGGCAGGAAACGCTTGCCCGGATTCCACACCGGGCCAGGCATCGCCATGGCCTTCAACACCTCAGCTAAGGCGGTAGGGTCACTGGCATCGACCGAGGCTATCAGCTTGGTACGCTCCTGTTCATGCACCGCCCGGGCGGTGTCGAAGACCCTCTTGACCACTCCCATAGCATTGCGGATGGTAAGCGGGGTGTATTTCTCTTCCTCCAGCTTTCTCATGAATGAGGTTACCAGCCGCTTGTCCCAGTCAGATAAAGGCTGGCGATGAGCGTATTTGAGGAATCTATCGCACCAGAAGAGGCGTACTCTCCGTGTCTCCGTCGAGGAGCCCTCCAGTTCGGAGAGAAAGTAGTCCCGTATCTCTTTTACGTCAGGCATGGTTTACTCCTGTTTCAATGTCTACTATAGCTTTATAAATAGGATATAACTGCTGAGGAACTACGGCGTTTCCGAGGGCTTGCAATCTAGCCACCCTATTGGGAAACCCATCATCCATTCCACAAAGTGCGGTTGCAACTTCAACCCAGTTTTCTCTCCATCCTTGTACTGTATAGTATTCGGGAGACAATCCTTTTCGGCATATTTCCCTCTTTGAGATTGACCCTTGTAATCCCGACTCCTTGGAGTCGGGATTAGATTGGCTACTACGCCGGCCAATGCTTGACCGTGTTTCCCTTTTACCTGCGATGGTGGCAACCTGGTTGTCCTGTTTTCGTTCGGCGATGCCCTCGGTGTCGGCAGCATTTGTATCTTCCCCGATAGCGTTATTGATTTCCGGTCGTGATTCCCCCTCGAATAAGTGTACTGGTGGCCATGAGCGTCGGCTGTGGTTGGAGTGCCCAACAATGAAGAGCCGTTCCCTTTTATGCGGGGCATTGACGGCGCAAGCCGGAATAACAAACGACCGTGTTTCATATCCCGCACTTTCCAGGTTAGATAGCACTTCGTGGAAGTCCATTGTGAGTCTTCCAGTAGGATTTTCGTTAACAACCCAAGCGGGCTCGAACTCCCGTATGACCCTAAACATCTCCGGCCAGAGGTCACGGTCATCTGCCTTGCCTTTTCGCTGCCCGGCGATACTGCGAGGCTGGCAAGGGTCTCCGCCGGAAATAATGTCAATCCAATCTTTCCCTGTGACCTGCTTGAGTTTTTCTTTCGTGAGTTCATGTATATCCTCCACAATCGGAACCCCTGGCCAGTGTTTCCTGATAATCTGCTGACAGAACTTATCTATCTCGCAAAAACACACGGTTTTTATTCCCGCCCATGAACAAGCTAAGTCTATACCGCAGACTCCACTGAAAAGACTGAGGTGCTCCAGCGTCATGTCTTCCTCATTCTTTCAAACCTAGGCTTCCAGTACCCCTTATCGCGTTTGGGCTGTTTCATCAACAGCAGGTCTTCGTGCGGACAATGAACCACGGTATCTATCGGGTATATCTTTGCCCGGTTATCGACGGCGGCAGCCGAAGCGTCAGAAAACAATCTTACGCGGTCCTGGTCGGACATTGTGGCGGAGGAATCAGACACGACCAATATATATCTCGCTTGACTATCCGTGCCAGTACCATTCATTTTACTTTCCTCGTTTCACGACCACTATATCAGGCTACAATTCTGGTATAGGTCATATTCATCATCCCCGCAGTTGGGACATTTCTTTACCATCAGTTCACACACTTCCCGGTAAACGCCGCAATTCCCACACCGTTGCGGTTTAATCTCGTTTGTTGGCCTTTCAAGCCACGCAAACTCTGGGGGTCGAAGCCCTAATTGTTGACCCTCTTCCGTCTCGATAGAAACAGCCCCCTGCGGATTGACGAAGGCATCATATACACCAGGTTCAGCGATTATGTTATGCCCTATGGGAAAATCTCCGCGAACTCTATTTTTGAGAATCACCCTACCGCTTTTAATCATTTAATCCTCCGGTTGGACAGCAGCAGCCAGATAGTAACTGCAATCACTATAACACCCGTTATCGCTAAAATAACGAAGGTGAGTTGAAGCGGTCCTACTGGGCAAGGAGGTACGTTAATCATCTTGCAGAGCCTCTATCGTTATCATCACCCGTTTAAGAGCATATTCCCCCAGTTCGTCGATTAACTTGGTTCGGAATATCGGCGACCCGTCCCTGTAGCAGATTTCCACATCCACGAGCCCATCCCCGGGAGCAAGAACGGGAGGATTTGTAGGATTTATTGCAACTATGCCAACAATAATTGTCTTCATCATCGCTCACCTTCCACTTAATACCAGGAAAAATAGTGCTATCAGTATCATTCCGCATCCAAGGCCACATACAAAGGCTTCGAGCACAATGAATCTTCTTTCCATCAGTTACCTCCTGTGCAGTTTTTAGGGTCGCAGTTAACACGACCTTTATTATGCTTCGATGGGGCACGGCATTTTCTTGGATGTGTCACTGACTTATACCGGCAGGTTTTTTCTATCTTCATCCAATCTTCTAATCTCATAGTTCTTGTCCATTCCACTCTGAAGAGCCGGTGCTCGTAGACCTTTTGCAAGAGCCCTGTTAACCCGGATAGGCACCATTAGCCGTGTACGGGAGGTTGACCCTTCAGAGTGGTGTTAACATTATACCAGAAATGTATCCTAGAAGATACAAGGGGTTAGTACCGATTAAACACTAACTTTGTTACGTCTGCCTCTTATCCACTCCCATTGTTCTATGGGCATGAGGCCATTATAATCCTTTTCCTCTTCGGGGAATTTCGCTATAAGGATAAAATCACCATCTCCATTAAAAAATGGTTTCAGTCTATCAGTTAATTGCTCCGCTGTCTCATCAGTATCAATCAACCATGTTTCATCGATATAGTGAGACCATGGAGATTTCATCAATTCAATAAGGAAATGCTCCACACGGTGGCGTGTAGAGGAATCCCAAAAGCTAACCTTTTTCCCTCTGCACATCGAAGCTGATACAAGATAAATCATTTCTAATCTCCTTTGCGTTTAACAGCAATTATACGCTAAGGTTTTTTCTTCTTTTCACGCCGGAACCAAATAACGCTGGTTCCTGTATAATCACGATACTTAACTATTACCCCAGGCCCCGAACCGGATAGCTCATAGACAACGGCGTATGGCTCCCAGCCTGCCTTAAGATATTTCCGTGCCTCTTGACTACCAGCTTTCGCTGAACCTATTTCCCACATATTAACCTCCTGTAGATACTCTAGATTCCTCCGTTATGTGGCAATATAAAGTCCTTACCATCCATCGTTTGCATTACAGCTGGCCTTATCCACCGGCGAGACAATTCTCGCCACTCGTTTGAGTATTCAATCCAATGGTCGGGCGGTTGGTATAATTGGGCATGAGGCATAAACCCGGCTGCCCAAACATCCTCTAAGTGCCCTATCGCTTCGCTAATCGTCTGACCATTGAAAGCCAACAGGACGTAACAACGGGCTTTCCGGCGATCAAGCCCGTTGAGCATCTTTCCGACTCTCTGTAAAGCCTTTAAAGCACCCTTGGTGTCACAGGCAAAGAATAACTGGTAGATTCGCAGGGAGCGTAATTGCTCAACATCCCATTCGGTAAGCAGGTTTGACTGAAGCCCGCCTAGAAACTCTATCCGACTTTGGGTATGGAGCATTTCATAAACTATTTTGCGGTGCTCCCTGGGATTTTGTAGGAAATTATCATCATTGATTATATTCCCAGGAACTAATGGTAATTGTCTTAACGAGTCTTCAACCAAGCACCAGGGACAATGATTATTGCACCCCCGGCTGGTAAAGGTGACCCCATCTCTGATATATCGCCCTGGTACAAATTCGCCCCTCCCGCGGTCTCCATAGGCCGGACCGCCCAGTTTGACTACCGGATAATACTGCGACCAAGCCTTTAGTAAGGTTTCGGCGCCGGCTACAAATACTTTCTTCCGACCGGGCTTCTCAAAATGGTCCTTTTTATCCCATGTAAAAGTACACGAAATGTGTATCTCATCAGCTTCCGGCCTATCAAGCGGCGGATTGCCAATGAATGCCAGATCGTCTTTCGGCGTGAAAGCCGTCCGTCGCGGAAATACTCTTAATATCCTCATTTCGACTCACAAGTATCTATAGAGATACAAGGGCTGCCTTAGCCCCATCATATCCAGCCTGGCCTTTTTCCGGCGCTGTTTTTCCAGCCACTGGATTTTCGTTAGAAGTGTCCTGCCTTCGGGATACTTAATTTTGTTCATTTTCAATTTTCTCCATTTCAGCCGGCGCAATCGGGTAAATCCGGCCATCATCATCCAATCGTACATGATAAGTGCTAAATACCGACTCCTGTAGACCGACGATAGTGCCTTTTGTACCTGCGGGTATCCAGCGGCCGAGGAACAAATCCCCACCGATGACTCTAATCCGCTCCCCAATTTGATAACCCTGTTTCCTCAGCTCCGGCTCTGGTTCTGGTTCAGGATCGGATGTCCCTATAGGATTATCTTTCCAACTGTAAATCATCGTACACCTCTTCTTTGTAACGAAGGTATTTTTAAAGCGACATCACGGCTTGCGGAGCAATAACGTTGTTCTGGCAGTTAAAACACAGGTCCTGCTCGTGCGGCTTATTTCCCAACCTCTTCGCCAGTTCCCGGAACGCATCTTCCACCCCACACAGGGATTTCATGTAAACACGGTATTCTGCCCCGCACTTGTCACACAGGTGATATTCAACATAGACCGTCCCGACATCTTTTTCTTTTTTAGTGATCGCCATCCCCAGTAGACTCATCCTTAAGACCTCCATGCGGTCCTCCTTTGTCTTTAGGCTTATTGCCGTTTAGGAGACGCAGGATAACCGTATTATAGGTGTCGCCCCATTTCCCCAGAGACTGTAACATCTTAGCGGTAGTTTCCTCCACCTGGATGGTGGTCATCTTCACTTTCTTTTTTGTTACAGCCTTCACAGTCATTACATCCTATTATAGCGGTTATAACTTCTTCTGTCAATACTTACTTCGCAGTATTTTCCCCTGCCGGCTTACCGGGTTCTACCTTACTGATTATTTTCGGGCTCTGCTCCCTAACCTTCTCCCGGAAGATGACGACCTTATTGCCGTCAGCATCTATACCTTTTTTGAAAGCCCGGGTCTTCGACGTGTGCTTTCTGAGATAGTTGCTGGAGGTCTGGATACTACAGTTGCAGGCACCCGCAGCATCTTCAATGATCTCTGCCTGACCTACCGAGCCATACTTGGCTACTTCCCCGTAAACATAGTTCCACCAGGGAGTTTCAAATCTTCTGTTGGCTTGCATCTCCGGGCTACCTGTTTCGTAAGGTATCATCTCCTTAAGCACACTCTTCCAGGTAGGTAATCCCCCCCTCTCCCTCTCTCGCTCTAATTGGTCACTGTACTGTTGTAACAGCTTTATTTTGTCACGAACATTCATCTTTTCTGCCAGTTTATTGTGGGAGTAACAGGCCAGATGGATGTTTCGCCACGACCAGTTTGTTTTGTCATTATCGGCGTGCTCGATTATAAGGCGCGACTTCGGCGGTCCAGTCTTTTTACCTTCCCCCATATAGCAGAAGATGCACTGGTCACCTTCGGCCTTGGCAATCATCTCATATCGTTCATGCCGCTGCTTATTGGTTTGATATTTCGGCATTGTTAACTGAACCTCCATTCTTTTCTTCATTAGGGTTAGGATGACAACGACCGCAGAGCCAGTCGCCGCCACGCGACCATGCATTTTCGCGCCACCACCATTTCATAGAATGACAATTATGACATGGCTCAGTAGGTCTCTTTTTATCCGGTTTGTTCTCGGTCATTTGACTGCCCTTCTTTTGTGCTCACGTTGCGTGTCATAGACTATACGTTCTTTCAAGTATTCTCCTACGCTCGCCCAGCGGGAGCGCCTACCTTCAATCCTACGCTCAATTGTACACAACACGTCGTTGGGTAACCTTATGGTCACCGGCCTTGACGATTTAGACAAACGATACTTCCTGACTACTTCGTCCGGCATCCCTCTACAACCTTACAGCATCCGGTCGGCCTGCACAGAGCTGTATTTCGTCATCATGCGCAGTACTCTCAGCATATCTTCGTCAGTCGGTTCACGCATAAGCTGCCAGACACCCTTGGCTTTACGTACATCGCCCAGCTTGGAATCAAACACCAGACGCCCGATTTTCGCCGATAGGTCCTCCGGGCACCCTTCCACCCGGGAAAGAAAACTCTGACATACATTGATAAATTCCTCACGAGTATAGTGAGGAAATTTGACGTGCATGGCGAAACGGGACAGGAACTCCGCCGGCATCTTTTTTGAACTATTGCAGGCAGCAATTACCATCGTTTCAAGTCTCAGCCCACGGGTATTCCCGCTCTTGGTCTCGATAATTTCACCAGCAGCCATTAATCCAAGCATCAGCGAAAAGACATCGTGACGCATCTTGTCAGCTTCATCCATCAATAACACGGACGGTTTGATCTCGAATAACTTATCTGAGAGGCCACGCCCGGAGGTACGCGAGCCAAAGGCCATGTAAGCAGTGGGGACGGCAGAGCGCACGGCTTCAAGAATCAAACTCTTGGCGCAGTTATGAACCAGAACCCGATTGCCCAGCACAAAGGTCTCAGCTTCAGGTACAGATAGGTCGTACACTATCTGTTCAGGTTCACTGAACTGCCGAAGGTGCTCCACACGCACCCATCGGATATCAGCATTTAGTAAGTTCATTAGCTGATCGTGCCAGCCACTAGCCATTAGTTCGGTAGCAGAGCGGCGGGTGAATGATTGAGAGCGCCGTCCCTTACGGAGAGAAGATTGCAAGCTCTGCGCTACCTGGGGGCCAAAGGGGAAAGGAATCTTGAAAGCCTCGTCGTGCATAAGGACCGAAGTGGTTACAGTCCTGTTTTTCCTGAATACTCCTACTTTGTCCATAAATCTCTGGGCATCGCACTGCCGGATGGCGACAGATTGTGCGTCTTTTCCGCGGTGCTGAATTGCCGGCGTAATGCCGAGGCGGGTAATAAGCATCGCAATATCCCGGGCGAGATTTGGGCTGGTGCTGGTCGCGGAAATTACGCCATTTGCCACGGTGCCATCGGCATAGAAGTAACCATTGAGAAGCTCACAGATAAATTCTTCTGGGGCTTGCATGACCCAGGGCGGTAGTTTCTTCCAGCGTGATGTGCGTCCTTTGATTCCGGGCTTGCCATCACCGTAAAGGAATTGCTTCTGGAGGAAATTGAAAAGTGGTTGATGTTGTACCATGAGACGGTCGCGTCTCAGGTTTCCTCCTCGATAATATCTTCCTGAGCCTTTCATTGAATAAAGATAACTCTGGATTCTTTTGAGCACGCCATTGTCATGATTTGAGAACGTAATAAGTTTGGTTGCTCCTTGCGATAATCCGCCATCCCCAAGCCAGAAGCCCAGCATGAAACCAAACTCCCCGTCAAGTACTACAGGCACGTGGTTAATGAATATTTGATTACCTTGCGGTAAGACCATCCATCGGGAATGCCATTTGGACAATATGGGAAGTAACTCGCCAACTTTTAAGTCTGCCGCCTTCTTGGGGATAAGACAGCCGAGACAGGGATCATAGGCTACCAGTGAATGGGTGGCCGTCACTGTAAAGGGCAATATGCCAACGCCGGTAATTTCAACCCATTCACCGTCGTAATCGTGCTTTGATAGCTCGGCATCATACCAGTCAGATTTGAGGGTCACAGGATGAACGGCAAGGGTCTTAAACCGCTTGCCCTCCAAACTAGCAATGGGCAAGCACTCGGGCCCATTGCCTTGGTCAATCCAAACTTCGGTACTGCCGTGAATGGAGGCAGGCGGGCCCTCCATGAGAAAGTGGATACGCTTGCGCTCTTCGATGGCATGAGCGATAGCATCCTTGAGATCATCAAAACCCACGATAAGAGACATAGACGCAATGATTTCCTCGGCGGGGATAGGAGGGTTGATTTCATCTTGTACGATTACCAGCCTTCGTCCCTTTTCGGTAAGACGGTAAAGGGCAGGGCCATAAACCCCGGTTTGAATCTTGGATGAGTGCGCCCTCTGCTCGACAAACTCTGCCTGTACCAAGCGATTTATATCCTGCCGCGAAGCCCCGACTGTAGCAATTTCCCAAGCCTGCGGGCCGCGCTTTTCAAAGTTCAGGGCACGATGAAGTATTTCCATATCAGTGACCATAATGTTTCTTTCCCCCAACGATTTGGCGACTTGCTCAGTTAATCTTAATCAGTTCGGAGATTAACTCTCTCAATTTCCTGGCTATAATAGGATACCGGCCGCCGCCGTTGCTCGTGCAAAACTCAATTTCAAATATTCTTCCTTCGTGAATGTCATCAAGTGAAAGAATCACATCACCATCAGCCTGCTGAAAGAGTCCCAACCGGGTATCTTCACCCATATCCCCTTCTACCTCGGATATTTTAATATACTCGTGGGCTGTGCCCTCATTCCCTTTGTAGATTTTCATATTCACCCCCTGACATACGGTATCAGCTGACTGCCTAACGGCATATATAAAGGATGAGCCGGCTCCCCCAGTTTCGTCGTCTTGATACAATATACTGGCTCTCCCAGTACGGCCAGCACCTCATTGGGCCTAGTGCCGGCGTTTTTACCCTCGTTTCCCCAGCCCACCATGGCCTTAGAGCACATCCCACGCATCTGTTTGATAGCCTCGTCATTCAGCCTGACGACTTCCTTCCCGGCCTCGGACAAGGAATTATACCAGCGCCACAGTTCCTGCGGATTGGGGGTAACAAACGGAAGGAGATTGCCGGCAAAAAATCCGCCGAATCCCCAATACCTGGCGAATCCCGCCAGACGAATTACGGTTGGATCGTCCTTAATATCCTGGGCGGTCGAGGGGTTGAGCCCGTTGTATATCAGCTTGTCTTTCCGGGAATCCCAAATTCTCCACAGCGCGAAGCGAAAGCGCCGGTCGGGACCCTCAAATAATGCTCCGCTGATACCTTCACCGATATTCATTACGGCCTGCCTCTCATTCTTCTATCGGAATATCCTCGAATATCACAGGCAATAGACATTTCAACTCTTTAAGAAGAGGAACCATGATTTCCCTCATTTGTGGATGTGCCGCCTTCGATGTTCTTAATTTGAGAATATGACGCCATTCCCGGAGGTTTGCAGTGCAGACAATCTCGGTTTTCAAAGAATTAGGAAGAACACTGCGAGCTTCCTGCGGAGAAGCGCCACCGGCTATCAGTCCATTATAGGTAGCTTCTGCATCCAGCATCGCTTCACGCCAGCCAATATACTCCGGGTCCAGTTCATCCCAGAACATGGGCTTGATAAATGTAACTCCCCTCTTAGCGTAATTACAGTATCGGGTGCTCTCTTGCGTATAGGCTACCAGCCGGTGCCGAACAATTTCATGGGTTACGCCACGGTCGCAGACGAACTTAATGGTGAGGTTGACGTGTTCAATCACACTTTCGTGACCCCGCTCTCTGATAGCCCGGATAAACTTCTCAGCCGAACCAGGAGTGATTTTATCCTCGGACTTGTAGGCAATACGGCCGCATTTCTCCAGCTTGGTCAATATCTCGCCTTGATCTACCTTGTCCACAATCTCGTAATAAGGTGCGATTATCTCCATCTCACTGTCCCTCCTTCAATTTGTACGGATTCCATGCTTTCTAATATCCTCCATGCGTTCCAAATACCCCGACTCCCCCTCATTCTTGAGCTTTTCATAGTCCCAACCCTTCTGCTCGCAGAAGTACCTGGCCATAGATATCAGGTCGCCCATTTCCTTCTGCTGATTGGCATCGGAGTAGTAGGCATCGGCGCCGTAGATATTCGCCTTGTGATGATACTCGACAACATTACCAAGTTCTGACATCAACACCAGCAGCGTCTGCTCGGCAGTCTGGTCGTATGCCCGGTTCTTTATAAAACTAAACTGACCATCGTCATCACGCGCCGGCACATATTCCCCAGGCGTATAGTCTTTAACCCCGCTCCACCGATACCCGTGCACCTGGAACACAACAAAGCCGGCCCCGGCAGCCATTGCTACTATTTCCGGGTCATCGTCGATTATCAGGTCGGGATGATATTCGAGAATCCACTCCCTTTTTAAATCCAGTGTGGGGCCATGGTACTTTAACGGGCGCATCAGCAGGCACTCGTATTGCCGGTGAAGATGCTGATGCAGCCATAGCTGGGTATCATGGCGGACACTTTCCCGTCTTCCGGTCATCAGCACCAGACGGTTCCCGTCAGTATCGGAAAAGCCGCTTATTATCTGAGTCATCAGCGTAATGGGCTCGCATTCCATCTGGTGCTTGAAGTATTCGTCCCAGTCATGCAGTTCACACAGATACTTGGAAACGATTCCTCTGACATCCGCCAGGCACCCGTCGATATCACACATAATCAGCATTTTTGATCTCCTTAACTCTTCCCGCTACACCGAAATAACCCCTCTTCACCAACTGCCAGGCTGACATGCCAGGCAGAGAGATAATGCCACCCCTGTCTGTTAAGGATACCCGCAGGAGTGTTTTTGGGAATAAAGTCGCTGTCCTCTTTCCTCTCCAGCGCCTTAATCGCCCGTCCCAAGGCTATGGCACGTCCAGTTTTCTTCACGAACTGATCATCCGGGCTACAGAAAGCGACGCCGCGAACATAGAATACGCCCACCGGATCGGCGCCGGCGGGAATAATACAGACGGTGGCTACACCCAGGAAACCATCGGGCACGTCCTCAGCCCCCTCGCCGAACTTGAGGTAATAGTACTTCACCGACTTATCTACTCCCCATTTCACCAGCTTGGCTTCGTTTTTCATGGTTATCCTCCCTAAAATAGTACGCCCTGACGGTCTACGTCATTGGCCTCCACCGTCTCCGGTGGTTCATATCCACACGCCGGCGGTTTGTTCCGGTACTCACAGTGCCTGGGCTTGTGATTAACCCCACCTGCCAGCCCATAGTCCTTGACCAGCTTTTTCCAGGCCACACCCCAGTAGCAAGCCATACCTTTCCGGCAAGGGCACTCCTCGCAGTCCAGCGTCCACCATTTCTCTAACCCATTATACCGGCTCATCTTTACCCTTGGGAATTAGTTGTAGTTTTAGCTTTATCGTTATCCCTGGCGGTGAACCACCAGCTTATCGCACCAGCCATGATCGGCAAATAAGCCTCTACAGGTATCATTTTAAGAAAGAAGCCTGCGTTAATCCCACAAACAGCAATTATAGCTATCGTTGGTCTCACCCATTTCATCATTTGATACCTCCTTCTCTTGACTTATTGGAGCGTTTTGTTAATTGGCTCTAGCCAGATAACCTGCCAGCACTCAGGGGAGTCAAAGGGAGCGTCATTCATGGTATAGGCACTATGGTGTTGAACACTGACTACCTGACTACCTTCTGGCAATTCAATCTCTGGCTTGGTGATAATCACCTGTTTAATTGTGTATTTATTCACACACGACCTCCTGACAGCATACGGATATTACTTCTTAATTTTCTTGTTGTAGTTTTTAACAATGTAATCGGCCTTAAATTCCAGGTGCTCCCGATAATCGAAGCGGCCGCTGTGACTGTTGAACCACTTGGTATTTGCCTCTGCTAAAAGAAACAGGATTTTGTCACGGTCAAGTTTAATGGCTTTTTGTATAATTTTCATCATTTGACACCTCTTTCTCTTGACTTCCAGGAGCGTGCCAGCCTAAAATAAGACAAGGATGCAGTCATTCAGACCGGCTTGCGTTCCCAAAGGAAAAGGCTACCGACCTAGGTAGCCTTTTCTGTCACCATCTTCTTTTTTCTATCAAGAATACGCCATACCCGGCTCGGCGACAGATTATTGAACGCCTGCCCTATTTCTTTCAATGAGAGCTCAGGGTGCGCATCGGCATATTCTATTAACGCCTTGTTCCGATCCAGCTTTCTTAAACCGTCATATTTGGCCATAACGGTAGTATTATAATTCTTAACAAAACAATTGTCAATGCCTTTGGCAAATATATTTTCCAGTGCAAAACAAGAGTTCAGTGGGGCCCCGCCAAGTACCAACGGGGAAATACTAACAGGTCAACCACTGACGGCTAAAGCCGCCAGCTTGTCCCTGCCCAACCCAGATGGCTGTTTAGGAGTCATTGACCGGGGCAGAATGGTTGTGGTTGGTGTGGTTGTTAAGATAGGTACTCAGAATGGCGATGGTCTCCTGCAAACTGAGCCCCTTTTCCCTGGCGACGGTCTCGATGGTAGCAAGACCAAGATAAGTAACGACTGTATAACCATTCACGATATCCTCGTGATTTTTCAGTTCGTCGGGCATTTTGGCCAGCATGGTCTTAACATTGTCAGGGACCAGGCTCTCCCCCTGCGGTTTAAGTTTAAAGCCACTGCCACGGGCGGCCAGATCCGGTCGATGATGAAGGGCATCCAGCACGTAGACATTCCACAGGGTCTCAACCATGGTATACATCTTGGCCGGCGGATAGTTGTTCATACACTCGCGGAAGAATTTGCGATCGCTGTCTACCTGCCCACGCCAGAAGCCGAAGATGTAGATGAAGCCCAGTGCGGTAAAGGAGAGTGATATAACGCCGGTTATTTCACCTATCACTTTCTCACCCTCCTTTAGCCGTATTTCCTTGCTAGTATATCAAACTGACGATGCAACTGGCAAGTCGGTTTCCTACTGTGCTTCAAAAGTCCCGTTTAACCCATCTACTGCCACCTGATATACCCCTACTTTATTGGGAATAACCTGGAAGGTAACCAACTTCGATTCGCCAGGTGACAGGGAGACAGTTATCTCGGACGGGCCTGGTTCTTCAGCCTCAGAGAGTATCCCGGTTATATAGTCATACTCGTAGCTTTTACCGCTAAAGATAGCGCCGCTGCCGTGGTAATAGTGTAACCGTGTCCCCGTCTTGTCCCAAACATAGACTTCAAACGCAGTCACTGCATCCGGCGCCAAGGAAGGGCTATACCAGGTTGTGCCCACATTGAGTATCCCCGACTGAGCCCAGACCTCTGCCCGTTTATATTGAATCAGCCAGACGAAGGCGTCGGCAGGATAGTTTTTCATAGCAATGTTAAACTGAGGAGTCGAGGGCATTACCCGCACCTGATGTCCCATGGCCATGAAGTCTACGCGGTCATTCGATGTGTTCCAGGAGTTTCCATTCCACACTGCATCATAAATGTAGGTGAACTCGGCTATCTGCACAAAACGGTTTGGCCTATCAGAGGTTGGAATAACATCGGGCATTGTAAAGAGGGAGAAAAGAACTTCCTTTACTTCGCCGGGTGCAACCGGCTCGGGATTGTATATATTATAAAGTTCTCCTTCATAAGATATACCTATAGAAACACCGGCATAAACATATACATCAGCCAAGTTTTCTACAAATACGGATACTGGCACAGACTCACCAACACTCGCGTAATCTTGAACTACGGTATACGCTCTCACCGACCCCGATGGCGAATGTATCTCTAATACCGGTGGTGTTCTGTCCACCTTTATCTCTATTGATTTAGTGTCGCATTTTACCCAGTAACCATCTATCCAGATTGTCTCGTCTTCATCTCCCCAGTAGCCTTCAATCCAGTAATAGCAATCTACGTTTAGCAGCAGTCCCCAATTCGGCATGGTAAAGGTCCCTGTAAATGTCCCTATCTCATCAAGACTCAGAACCATACTTGACGGCTGCATAACGAGTCCTCCAGGCGGCTGGTCAATGCTAACCGCCATCCGGAGAGGCTCGTCCCAAGACTCCTGCCGCACCAGAACAGAGACTGTTACTGTCTGGGTTGCCCTGGCAGGATTAGGTGATGCCCTTACTTCATAAATCATCTCAGTTTACCGTACAGGTAATTTTCTTGGTGCCTGCCGCGCTGCCATAGTTCCTGGCGGTAACCGTAATAGTAACGGTCCCGCCGACCGCTACCGTGCCGGGCGCAATGGTCAGATTCTCCAACCTGATGTCAGCGGCAGACGGCGCAGCAGTGGCGGTAAATGTCCCGCTCTGCCCCTCGACACTAACATTGTAGTTTCCGGCTACCGCCGGCGTCACATGGAAGGAAACCTCCTTCGACTCGCCAGGCTGCAACGTTACTGTCTGCTGGTCGGAAAAATCCCCACTCAGGGTTACCATACCGGTTTTAATCTCGCTTCCGCTATTGGTAACAGTACATGATACGGTCACAGTTTCACCCACAGCGACCGAACTTGGAGATACGGCTAGACCACTTATAGTGAAACCACTCGCTGGAACTTCATACCACGGCCAATAGACCCCTAAGAAAACTGGCAGCGGGGGCCCTTTGTCGGGCGACATCGGATACCAGCTTGAAATTTCCATGCCTTATACTCTTTCTATAGAACTGTCTACTAAAAGGTCACCAACTTCCCGGGGAAGCCTGGCATTATTTTTCATTCTAAAACAGCATCCAGCACAAACGTCCAGGTATCAAGTACCTGACCGCCACTGGACAGAACAGCGGTAAGGGTATGAGAGGATACCCCCGAAAATACAAAGTCGGAAAATAATATATACCAGCCATCTCCGGGCTCTGCCTCTGTATCCTGTTTTTCGATGGCTGATATAGGAATGAAGCCATCAATCGTCAGGTCAATGTGACCAATCTCGCTGACATCAGAGGTGTTAATCCATCCTATAGCCAGAGAGATGGCTTTGTCCATTGGAACCTGGAGTCCGGACTCAATCTGTTTCCAAAGCCCGAGTCCTTCGAAATAAATAACACCTCCATGGATTGACCCTGACAACTCGCTCGCTGGGACTTCATACCACGGCCAGTAAATTTTCAGAAACGCCGGCAACGGAGGCCCTTTGTCCGGCGACATCGGATACCAGTCTTGTAATTTAATATCAGTCATATACACCTCTAGGGAGCAATAACCACAAACTGGCCATTGAGGCCATCAACGCTGACATGGTAAGTGCCTGATTCAGCCGGCGCCGTGACACTCCAACCGACCGATGTGCTTGCTCCCGGTTGTAACGTTATTCTTGTTGTCTTTGCAAAATCACCCCCCAAAGTTACCGTAAACGAACCTGCCGCACCACTAATATTGGTTGCCGTACAGCTGATAATCACCAGGCTCCCGGGGTTTGTCTCTGCAGGAGAAACGGTCAAGTCTGTTATTTCCAGATCAGCAGATGTCTCCCCGCCAGTGGTATACCAAGGCCAGTAAATGCCCAGAAACGCCGGCAGTGGAGGCCCTTTGTCGGGCGACATCGGATACCAATTTGATATTTCCATGCCTTATACTCCTCTCGGCGCCTGTCTGACAGGACAATGCACATTTTTCCTATTTAAGTATGTAGGTGCCGGAATAACTGTAAAGCAACAGGTCACCAACATACAAATCAAGTTTAATCACATAAGTTCCCGGCTGAGAAGGCACAGCAAAAGTAACCGGCGGACTGTTGGTGAATCCAAATGGCGGCTGATTGCCTGGATTGACTGTTACTGCAGCCTCTTTGGTTTGATCAGCGAAAGAAAAAACACATCTATATGTGTAAGGAATCTCCCCCGTATTATATACAGAGGCTCGGACGATCCAATTCTGCCCTAACCGAGGCGCATAGGCATTCACCGTCGCTGTGCCGGACGGTAGAAACGCCGTTACCTCCAGAGGAACACTCAAGGCGCCGGCGCGTATGGTATATATTCCCGCTTTCTGCGGCGTGAATTCCCTGATTAGCTCCTGAGATTCTCCGGGGGCGACCTCTAACCCCGTGGTGTAATCCCAAAAAACAGGGGATTCCAAAACGGGACTATCGATAGGAAAATCAAACGGCCCAGTGAGAGTGAACGAGTTATTGTTGATATAGGATGCTTTAATGGTCACAGGCTGCCCTACATTAATCGTTGCAGGATTAACAGTAAGATCAGTGACAGTTAATAGTTCACCCTGGGACATTATCACCACATCCTCGCTGCCGGCAAAGCCAGTCAACAATGCCCCCTCTGAATAGATGCCTAGATAGACATGGTAAGTGCCTATGTTCGCCGGCATGACTACAAGCAGGCTGATCTGCTGCTGATTTCCCGTGGAAACAAAGGCTACTTCACCTGACGTAGCCGCAACAGTGCTTGCGTCCGGTCCCAGGAAGAGCACCGCCTGGCATGACAGCCCTGCCGGACTCACCGGGATCTGCACCACCGCTGTTTTTAAAGCACCGGGTGTAAAATTAGGCATCTCACCCTCCCTTTACCAGCTGATCGTCGGCGTCCCGACCGACGGAACATTAACCTTGTCAGTACCAATGTACTGCCCCAGCACCTGTCCCTCGGACATGATAACGAGATACGCCTGATAGGCATATCCCCCAGGAGCAGGTACGGTTATCGGAAAAGTCACCGTCTGATTTACTCCGGTCGAGGTAAACTCTATGGCGCCGCTGGTAGCTGCCTTCGTTACCCCCCCATCTTTGCTTAAATATAGCTCGCCGGTGCAGGCCATCCCCGCCGGCGACACCGGGAACGCGGCACCAGGGTTCTTCACCGTCCCCGGTAATATCAATACATCGGGATTGAGACTGACCGCCGACCAAACTATGTCGATCGGCGCCCAACCCTCCGGTATCTCCCCATCAGGTATCTCTCCGCCGGGAGTATACCATGGCCAATAGAGTTTCAGGAAGGCCGGAAACGGCGGTCCTTTGTCGGGTGATAATGGCAACCATTCCTGTATATCCATATCTTATACTCCTTTTTCTGGCCCCCTTAATCCGCCAGATAATTTAATGCTTTACCCGATGGTGGCGAAAACGCTTTCCTGGCCGGAGAACTCAGGGGGATCAACAGGTCGATCATTCTTACGGTATTCCCGTCTGTCTCGGCAACCAACCTGTGTCCATAAGACCCTTTGTCATCCGACCATGTTAATGTTACCAAAAATATAGCATCCGCCCACCTGTCAGTTGGTTCAAGTAGCTTTCCCCATAATATTTTAGAGTAATTAGTGCAGTCAACCAGGCCGACTAATATTAAATCCTGGTCCGGTTCATAGGCCGGCATATCCGCCAGGATCTCATCCGTCCTGGCATAGTCGCTCGGTTTATACTTTGCGTTCCCAAGTTTAAAATTTTGGTCAGGGGTGACAGTATCTGGAAACGCCGCTCTAAACACCGCCTTGATTTGATCTCCGGTCAGACTGGGAATATCAGGCATGATATTTAGTCCTCCCGAATCTAGTATATCGCCATTGTCAAATACCAGGCTCATGCGGTGAAATCCTGCGGGTACATCGGGCAGCTTAAGCGACCCCGAATATTGCAGGACATCGCCTGCTTTCCCTGATGCCGGAACCAGCGTAATAGCCATTAATTCGACCTCTCCTTTTTATGATAACATGACAGCAAACCCACAGCTATTGTTGTTTATCCTCTTTTGATACCATCCTTTGCTTTGAGGCTTCCACCCTCTCACTTGACGGCATGGAGACTAAAGACGCCGCGATGATATCGTTGACCTCACCAAGCCGCTTTTGCGTTTCATTACGCAGACTAGCCACCCTTTGCTTCCATTCCCCTTCGGGTAAAACCTCCAGCATCGCTTCATACCTTGCCAGGTTCAACTCATGGCAAAACTTGTCTCTCTCCTGCGAGAGCATAAACGAAGCAATGATGTCATCCTGCTCATCCTGGCTTAATACCTGATATGTCATATTACCTCCTTTTGATTAGTTCCTATAGGCCACACCACGCCCGGTAAAGGCAGGCAGGGTGGCGGGATTGGCATACTTTACCCCGAAGCCTGCCCCGGGCGTCCACGGATACGCACTGACATAAAGACTTATAGAGTGAGCGACGGCGATGTCGGTATTCCCGCAATAGGCTACACCTTGCCCGTTACCGGCAGGCAGGGTGGCGGGATTGGCATACTTTACCCCGAAGCCTGCCCCGGGCGTCCACGGATACGCACTGACATAAGGAGTGGTATCATGAGCGACGGCGATGTCCGTGGAACCGCAATAGGCTACACCCCACCCGGTAGAGGCAGGCAGGGTGGCGGGATCGGCATACTTTACCCCGAAGCCTGCCCCGGGCGTCCACGGATACGCACTGACATAAGGAGTGGTCTCATGAGCGACGGCGATGTCGGTATTTCCGCAATAGGCTACACCAAACCCGACACCGGCAGGCAGGGTGGCGGGATTGGCATACTTTACCCCGAAGCCTGCCCCGGGCGTCCACGGATACGCACTGACAAAGGGAGAGGCGAAGGAAGCGACGGCGATGTCGGTATTCCCGCAATAGGCTACACCATACCCGGTAGAGGCAGGCAGGGTGGCGGGATCGGCATACTTTACCCCGAAGCCTGCCCCGGGCGTCCACGGATACGCATTGACATAAGGACTGCTATTATGAGCGACGGCGATGTCCGTGGAACCGCAATAGGCTACACCCCACCCGGTAGAGGCAGGCAGGGTGGCGGGATCGGCATACTTTACCCCGAAGCCTGCCCCGGGCGTCCACGGATACGCACTGACATAAGGACTTGTAGAGTGAGCGACGGCGATGTCGTTGGGAGCGACACCACCGCCACTTCCGATAATTCTCCCCTTATATAACAGGTGCTTGGCGACTAATCCCATGCATCCCCCTAAATCGTATAGACCAGTACCAAGACGAAGTTCTGGGTATAGTTGACAGCATTAGCATTGTCGCTGTCTACCACGAATCTAAAGTCATACTGGACAGCAGAGGCATCGACTTTTGCAGTAACATCTATCGCCAGACTAATGCCATCGCTGGCACCGATAAGATTGACCATGCCCAGAGATGTCTGAGTGGTGAGGTCAAGCAAGTCGGTATAGCCGCCGGCTGCTTTTTGCCCCTGCACCTTGAGACTGACATTATGAGTGTTGGCCGACTGGTTGGCGGCATGGATAGAGGCAATAAGAATGGCCCTGACCCGAGTTGATCCGGCGGGAAAGGTTGGTGTAACGGATGACGCTGTGAGATTTGTTGCCGCAGCCGAGGACACCTGTTCGATGGTCGAGCCTACGACCCACTCAGTTTCATGTTGCGTATTGGGCAAAGAATCCAGATAACCCGCCCTGGCGGCAGTGAGCTTGTTAGCTAATGGAGTAACACCCTCATAGCCTAATAAGGTATCCATAATACCCTTGAGATACCTTATGATCGAAGCGGTGTTGGTGGACGCCGTGATCCCTGTGTCAGTTTTATTACCGATGGCATCACGTTCCAGAATATTGATTATGCCATCCGGTGCCGGCACTCCCAAATCAGCAACGATGGTAGTAGATGTCGGAGATGGAGTAATAACCTTATATGCAATCCCGGCCAGGACCTGACCGCCTTTGAAATTGACATCGACGGTAATTTCTCCGGTCGCATTGTTGAAGGCGGTAGCTACCGCCGCATCCACTAAATTAGGAAATGCGGGGTTTATCTGAATTACAAAACTGCGAAAGGTGTTGGCGCCGAAGCCAATGAGCCCGGCGTCGATGAGGCTGTTGCCACCGGCAGCTCCAGGTGCCGTGGTTACGCCCTCATAAACCACAGTCGCCTGTTTCAGCGATACCAGCTCGTCCAGCGGTGGTCTGCTTGATTCTTTCATATTATTATCCTACCGTTGAATAGACCATGACGCCTGTCACTGTCTGCGCCGGATCTAAGTTTTCGATGAGTACTTTAATATAGGCAGGATCGACCGAATAGACCTTGGTTTGCCTGATACTAATACCGGCAGTAAAACTGGGAATCCATGAATCCCAGTCGATCGTGTCGTAATTAACATTGTCACGCGAAGTCCTTACATGAACCGTTATTCCCCTGGTGGCTATGGCATTGTAGATAGCCTCGACCGTAATGGCGAGCGTCTGGTAGCCGCTGTTGTGGAGATCAATGGCCGCGCACTGCGCCAAAGTCGTGGTAGCTCCGGCTGCAATAGAGACAAGGTTTATTATTTGAGTGATTACCTTAGCGCCGGGGGTATAAACAACCGGTACAGGATTTAAGGAACTGACGGGCACCCACTGCCCAATAGTCGAGTTTAATATCCATATCCCGTTAAATGTATCTTGATAAGTCGCCATGATACTCTCCTAGCCCGATTTGCTGGCGAAATATACTTTAGCCTGCCAAGAGGCTCCGGCAACAACCGAAGCCGCCTGAATACAAAGCCTCGCATAACAACAGTATTCATCGAACATCATCGCCAGCGCACGTTCAGTGGCCACGGCTGCACCAGCGCCTGCCACCACTAACGGCGCTCGCACCTGCCCGAATGTCGGCATAGAAACAACCAACGTGGGCCACCCAGGCGCAATAACACTGGGCACAAGATTGCCAGCTATCAATCTTTGGGCGGCGCCGATATCCAGGACATCAATGACTCCATCGCCATTAACATCGGCTCGAAAGGTTTCGGCGGGGCTCGGAACATAGGTCAAAGCAATAATTTGCGCGATCAGGTCTACATCGGCCTGGGTAACCATGCCATCGCCGTTTACATCACCCTGCCCCTGGGGGCCGGGCCTGCCTGCCGAGGATACCCAGGTGACACTTTCCACAGGAGTCAGAGCGGCTTCAATCCATATCGATAGATTTGGCGCCGCTCCCACATGCCCCGATTGGTCTATCAAAGAGACCTGAAAACTCTTCCAGTCATACACGTCGCAAGTTACGCCGGATGAATAGTGAACGGCAGTATCATTAATAAACTCGTAGGGATAGTTTTGGGTATGCCACGGCTGGGGCGTTATATTTTGAGGTAATACCAGCAATAATTTCCTTCTATATGCCATATCTTTACACCGGGATTTTTTCTTTTGGAGCTACCGGCGGTTACCTCCTTCTCAATATTCCCTTGTTAGGACTTTATATTATAAGTAATATTAATAATCCCCTGCGAAGGTGACAGCGGGACTCTTACCCTGCACCATACAAATGGTCTCCAGTCTTCCCTGTCAACGATTATAGCGCGGTTGCTGTTAGCGAATATGGCAATAGGGCCATTAATATTTTCGCTGGTAAATATGGAGTTTGTGAGATTGCCGACCACTTCCACTGTAACCACACGATCAAGCTGCGACCAGATGTGGATGGAAAGATCGGGTCCCCATGCCCACTCTATGAAATCGGAGTCGTAAGGATCGGGTGAGGCCGGTATCTGATTGGCCGAGTGCTGGTATATGTTTACGGGTGAAGGTGTCATCTGCCCGCGGCTAACTCCCGTTTTTAGATTGCCTACGATATCTCCTATTTGAGACAGCATCTGCCTTTGCTGGTCAATAATAGCAGTTTGCTGTGTTATAAGGCTCTGCAACCCGTTCAGCAACTCTTCGTCAGCCATTGTTCCTCCCCTATGCGCCTAATATTTCGCGAAGTTATAGATGAATGACACATAACATAGAGGTAACGCGACACCCCCGTTTACAACCACCTGAACATTACCGAGAAACTCCAGATCCGGCTTGATAAAATCCATGGTCGAAATGCACTCCCCGGCCGCAACGTTTATATGAAGGCGAGGGATAGTTTGCGGTGTGGGAAATACTACATTGTTGGTCACCGAGGGCGTAAATACATCATTGAATACCAGATCGGCATCGCTGGCCCCATGGACATTATCAACAAATATGGCTGAGGGTATACATTTGGATATCAGCTTCTCGGTAACCAGCGTGCGTGTGGCTACGTTCATTTGGACTACTGTTGATGGCATAATGCGCCTCCTTTATAGCATATTGGCAAAGATGATACAATACTATACTAAAGCCAACGCTCCTCCGAGTAATATCTTATGATTTTGCTTTTCCTCAACGCCTCATCGTAGTTCGTGCTGCCTGGCGGTATTTCCTGGGTATAGCACTTGTTGATGTTCAGCCCGATGGTGCACTTTTCAAAGTCCACGCCGTTATCTACGAAAACGCGCATGATAAAAGGCTCCATTTGATAGACGGAATAAAAATAAATGCGTTTGTCGTCATACGGGCTGTCGGTCGGTTTCTTGGCGCCCAGGTATCTTAACGTGGGCGAAGCGACGTTAGGCACCATGCTGGGCTGTTCCAGCCGGCTTACATACTCGCCAGCGGGGATGTAAAAGATGTTCAGGTAGTCCCCGTCTTTGAAACCGATCTGAGTCTCGTACAAGGTCTTCATGTTCATAGGATACAGGTTTTCGTTGAACTGACTCAGCGTGTTGGAAAAATCTACATCCCGAAAGTCATTAGCCGGTATCTTATAGGATAAGTCGTAAGGCACCTGGTTGGTTACCAGTATCTGCACCAGTTTGCCACGCGTGATTCCGTTTTTATCCTGATAAGTTACCTGAGTCAGCGTCGCGGGCCAGGCGTCGGAATATTTCACATAGTACCCTGGCTGGAGTAATGCTGGATATCCGGGCGAAACCGACGCTACGGGGGATGGACGTAATTCTATCATACTTCCCTCCAATTTCTCTAGCTCTCTCCCTCTGGAGAGTAGAAATAGATTACTTGGTAAACTGCCATTATGAAGGGGGAGAGAAACCCTCCCCCTTATTTTATTTTTAGCTATGCTGGCAATTGTGCGGTAAGAGCCTTGTAGTTATTTGTCCAGTGATTATCTGCCGCGCCGTCTACGTATGCAAGAACGCCGCCAGCGACAGCTTTACCGACGTTCGCATTGTTGCCGGTGATGACATTGAAATGGCAGTTTGCGGCCAGCGTTATTGCCGCTCCGGCATTATCGACTGGATAGCCGAAACGGTTGTTCAGAATTTCAAAACCACTCATGTTGGATACGCCGTTGATGCCTACGCCCGGGAGCTCGTTAAACAGGCAATTAACGATAGCACCATTGATACTGTTGCCGGCGCCGGCGAATCTAATACCATCCCTGGTTATGGTGCCGGGGGTTGTCCCCAGGAATGTGCATTTTTCGATGCGGAGTGCGGTAGCATTAAGGCCGATCCTGATACCATCCTGCGGGGTATTGCCGGCAAATATATGCCCGAACTGGCAATCGTGGATATAGACACCCATTGGTGTTCCACCCACGTTTTCAATCCCAGCGTGAGTTGCCCCACCACCGAAGTTGAACCCGGCGATCTCGGCGTCATTGCTTTCTGCCTGGAGTGTAAATATGGCAGTGTCCGCCGGAGCGTTTAGAGACACGAATGGGTTGCTGGGATTGACGCTCATACCGATGATATGGACCCTGGTTTTATTGATAAGAACGGGCCAGGCGTCCTGCCATGCGTCGATTACATAGATATAGTCTCCCCGTCCGGCGACACATTTGGCCAGAGCAGCCGCAAACGTTCTTAGCGGCGCTGTCGGTATATCGCCGACGTTGTTATCGTTACCCGTATTTCCTTCAAGGAAAAACGCCTGACCGGGTGAGTTTGCCACCCCGGCCATAGCATTTATTTTATCCCACCATGCACCTGAATAACTTCCTGGCATTTCCTTACCTCCTCAATACCAGATGGAGACGGTTGTAATTAGTACACCAATCCGAGAGGGGGTATTTCTGCCCCCTCTCAATTATTTTCATTTATGCAGCAACCACTGTGGCGCCATCATCCAGCGGAGTATACCAGAGCATGTATCTGGTGGAGCCAGTGCCGGCAGCGGCGGTCATGGTAACCTGAATATTGCCTGCGCCGACAATGAGGTTTGACTCAAAGCCACCATATCTCGTTGATGTGGCTACCACCCTACCGCCGATAACAAGCAGTCCACCGACACCACTTATAATCGGATCAGTGGTATCTCCGGTCAGGTAGTAAACGGTTCCGACGGTATCCGCAGCAACAGACAGTGTCCCAGCATCAAATACTCCACCAACCGAATGCCGAAGTTGCATTGTGGAGGCGCCACCTGCCTGGATCACTGTCCTAACACCGACGATAGCCTTTACAACAATAAGTCCACCTGCTACGGTGAACAGAGTCTGCCATACGTTCTGAGGATCAGCGGCTGCAGCGCGATTAACCTTGATACCAAGTCCTAATTTGTCATACCAAGCCATAGAATATCTCCTTGCTTTTGGAGGGGGCAGTTACGCCCCCTCCATTATTTTACCTTTAAGCAGGCAGCACAGATGCAGCGGTATCCAGAGGCATCCAGTGGAGTGTCCATCGGACACGCCCAGTCACCTGTCCCGCCACAGCAACCAGCATATCAATGGTACCCGGTTGCACTACGACGCCCACGGTCTGCGCCGGGATGGCGCCTCCGGTAGCCGCCGGCAGCAACGCATCGGTCGGGATACCGGTAATGCCGAGAATATCTCCCAGGGCATAACTGGCAATGTTGGTCGGTGTGCACATAGCAGCTGCTGTACCTACGGTAGGCGTCGCCACCAAGCTGGTAGCAGTTGCGTTAGCGTCGCAAGCGGCGGTAATGGTGCCGACGATACTGTAGACTATGATTTTCCCGCCGGCCACGGTAAACAGGTTGCCTGATATCGGCAGAGCCGTTAGCCGCTCGGTTATCTGGCCAAGCATTCTCCTGCCCAGCCACAGGTCATGAAGCCATCTGAAATCCATCATTTCGCTAATACCTCCTTAGTATTAGGTTACTAATCCCGGTAATGCCGGGATTCCTCCCCGGCATACCCGATATTTGCATGCCGGGGGTTATCGCTATATTAACCGGTATTTAGCTGCTAGCCATGTTGCGCAGGTTAGCGGCCGTCTTGATCCACAGCCCGATCGGCTGGAGTTCATCCTGACCATTGGTGAAATACCGGACGTTGACCAGCACGGTTTCGTTCGGCCAGACCAGGAGCGGCTGTTTCAGCTCGATGATGCTGTTGCCGTAAATGGCGTTGGCCAGGCTGTACGACAGGTTCTGGATGTTATAGTTCACACCCAGATATTGGTGCTGCTCGGTCGTGGTAATAGGAGCCGCCGCTTCATTGGCAAAGCCGAGAAGGGCAAATCCTTCGTTATTCCCCAACTGCAACGCAGCATGGGTGTTGGCGCCGAGTGCGTCAGGCTGGCAGATGAACTGGAGGTTGGCAGCGGCGGCCACGTTCCTTACCCATGTCGTCCGGGGGGCAATACCGGCAGCATCAGGGTTCTGGAACTGCCCTTCATGGAAGAATATGGCATCCAGGGCGTTACCGGAGCCGCTGGAGCCTTTATAGCCGGACCGGGTGTTATAGTTCACACCGCGGATAAGCTGGGCGATCGAAGGGGCGTTCTTGGCCACCAAGTTCTGGATGAGAGGGTTCTGGAGTTTCAGGATGATGTCCATCTCATCGGCAAAAATCATGAGGTCGTAGTAGTCGATTTCCGCCATGATATGGGTGGTGGTCGTGCCGTCAGGGGCGACGGTCAGCAGGTTTTCCTGGGTTGTTTTCCCGCCGGACTGATACATCCCGGCAGCCATCATGGCATCAACCACAGAGGTCTTGAGAACTAAATTATCATAAGCCATATAAATAACTCCTCCTTAATTATTTCGAGAAGGGTTAGACGCCCCTTCTGGTAACCACGGTATTGGTTAGCTGGCCGGCGGGTATGGGAACGGGAATCCTCTGGGTCTGGAGTCCGATCGGGGGCTGTCCCGGCATGACTATGACCCTGTTCTGTTCCGCCTGGGGACCCATGTAGTCGGCCCTGGCCCTGGTGGCTCTGCTACCCGTGAGCGCCGGACCCGTGAAAATGTCGGGTAGAGCAGGCAGGGTCGGAGCGGTAGTCACCTGCGCCGGCAGAGGAAGGTCGGGGCCTGCGGGCAACATGCTGGCGAACTGGGACATCATGGTTGACAGCTTCGGCAGCATCGTGAATTTCGCTTCGATCTGAGACGGAACGCCCGTTTGTGCAACTAATACGCTGGGTAATGTGGCCATAAGATTAGACCTCCTTTATAATATTGAAGTTTTTATTTCTTCGTTCTCGGTAATGAAGGCATTGAGAAAGAGCCCATGTCGGGCGGGAAGCCGAACTCTTTCGCCGGCTCATCAAGGGCTCCCATGATTGCACGGCCTTCATTTTGCAGGGCGTTTATGCCGGAATCCGCCAAACCTGATGCCGCGTTCAGAGTCCCCGTGGCAAGGTTGTTGACGATCTGCTGCGGTCCATCCTTATGGATGGTCATCTCGAAAGGTTTGTTCAGCACGCTATTGATCTGGCTCCCCACTCCCTCCACCGTCCTCACCAGTCCATTGCCTACGCCCTTGACCGCTCCGGCAATACCATCGGCTACTTGACCGACTATTTCATGGGGCTTCATAAGGATGTACCTCCTTTTTTAATCCTGGGGGCGAACACCTGACTGAATAGAAGAGGGGGCGAACCCTCAGACTTTTTCAGTCGAAAGTGTTCGCCCCCTCTTTTGTGTGAACCCTATTAACTTGTTTTAAGCTAACGATTTTAGTCTAAACAGTTTTTCTGTATTTGTCAAGAGGCAACGTGCATATTTTCTACAATAATAGCGGGGGCGGCGGTATCGGGGGCGTTACTTTCGGCCTCGGCGTGATGGTGGCACTTTGGTCGCCGTATATCACGGTATGGTTATTGTTATGCTCCAGCAGCGAACTTAAAAGTTCGTTATCAGTACGTTCGATATTTTGAAGGTATCCCTGGCGTTCTATAGCAATCGCCTCAGCACAGGTGCTGCCGTCAAGAAGAGCATTGAGTGATTGTATCACCGGCATCAGGCAGGCGGCGGCAGTTCTATCCTCCCACGGCACAGGGTAGTAAATGGAATCCGCGATCCAGAGAAAATCATCATCATAACCGAGGTAAGCCCTTGCCCCATTCTTTATCAAGTCCGGACCGAGCATCATCCCTGTATTGCAGCTGAGCAGCTTGACTACCTTTCCCCTTACCTGACCCGGATTATATTCTCCGACCTTCCAGATAATACTTTCATTTTGCGCACAATACTCCCGGTCACTGCCATGGCCGGTGCCTAAAATAAAATCGGATATCGGGGAAGTCAGGCCGAAGAAGCCGGGCTGCGCCATGGGTCCGTAAAGCATTACGGGACAGCGGGGTACTATATAACGCAGGACGAACGCACTGCTGCTGTGACTCGGCAAATCAAAGGAGGCCAAACAGATTGTCGAGATCATTGAGCCTCCTATTCGTAATAAATTATCGTCACATGGTCAACATAGGACGATACCGGGTCAACTATAGAGGTGTATCGCCAGTAATTCTCCACGACATCCTGGGGATATGCCCCGTCACCAAGCAGGTACTTCTGCTCATAAGGATCCATGGCGTGAACGGTATAGAGCTTGCCGTTCATCTTGATAATGTCGCCAAGGAACCATTTGGCTACATTGGGGGCGGCAGCCCCTTGCCCCGGCATCGGTGCTGGAATGGCCGGCACTGATAGCAATGTAGGACGCTGGGACTTCCCCGGCATGAAAGAGGGTATCGCCGGGTCTGCCAGCATTGCCGGGGCCGGCCTGCTCATACTACCCCACGGCCAGCGCACTCCCAGTCCGCAGGGTAAAGGCGGGCCTGAAGCGGGAGACATCGGCGCCAGCTTTTGCAAGTCGTTATTGGTCATTTCTTACCTCCCACAGCCTTTTTTACCCTGTTATATACCTCCGGGTTTTGCATTGCATCGGGGAGATTCCCTAATCTCACCGCGTTGACCCCACCCTTGCTCATGGTGACCAGGTGCTTGTTCTGCTCCTGCTGCGGTATATGTTCACCCATAGCTCTCGCCGCTTCGGCTCTTTCACGGGGGGTCTTGGCCTCCCTTATCATTTTTTGTGTTTCTTCCCAGCTTGGCATATTAACCTCCTAAAATGGCATACAGCACGAACGTCCAGGTATCAAGTATCTGACCACCACTGGATAGAACAGCGGTAAGGGTGTGAGAAGATACTCCCGAAAATACAAAGTCGGAAAATAATATATACCAGCCATCTCCGGGCTCTGCCTCTGTATCCTGTTTTTCGATGGCTGATATAGGAATGAAGCCATCAATCGTCAGGTCAATGTGACCAATCTCGC
>JAQUQE010000010.1 GCA_028716225.1 Dehalococcoidales bacterium
CCCCATTGTGATTTACAAGATACATCTATCAGAAAAAGATGTCAATACATTCAGATATAAGCGAGAACTCTGTCTTCTACATACGTGGCTTTACAATTGTAGAAGCAGCTAGTATAACAATACTAGATTGTGCAGCACTGCACACCCTGAGTTGTCGTTGGACATAGAGGAGCTATGAATTACCGAGGAATATTTGATACTCAATTCAGGTATAATAGGAGACCTTTTACACGAAATAAGCTTCTGTTGGCCTAATTATTGGGCTGCTTAAGCAAGCGCTGTTCGCATTCTTCAACTAGTTCCTCATATTTGACCAACTGCCTTTCGCAGAATTCTATCACAGCGCCATCTTTGAGGTCAGGGAAAAAACGAGCGGTTGGATAGCTACTTGGCGTAGGAGGTTCAGATACAGCTTCCTCAACTTGCTCTTTCTGAGGAGTGACTTCTCCTATGATAACATCTAAACTGACTGTCCGTTCACGAGTCGCTCCAGTCTGTGCAGTTTCTTTGTGAACATTTTCTACTCTTGCGTTATTGAGATACTGAAGTTCTGAATCTGCAGACATTCCGATCTGTTTCTGACAATACCATTCGGTAAAACCACTTCGGCGCTTATATTGCTTCTGCATGTGATATGTGATACTTCGGGCGGCAGACAGGAAGGCGCTAAGATTGTAGGAGAAGCAGTCGTCATCCTCAAACGTTTGCTTCATCATGTGTAGAAAGTATTTAGCTTCTTCAACCTTACGTCTCGTTGAATTCTTCATAGAACCACCAATTCACATTGAGCGCTAACTAGCTACGAGATATGCTCAGTTCTAGTAGTCCAAGCGTAGTATAAGCTTGACAGATGTGCTAGATGTCAACTAAGAAGTCCTACACCTCCCGCTATTTCTGTTAACTGAGGTACGGAAGAAACTTGAGTTTATCAGGGTAGAGGTTAGAGTTGTAAGATATTATCGTCGTATTTATCTAGCTCCAAAGCGCTATATGTTCGATCATAGGCTTCTCTAGCTAGCTCAACTCTGTCTTCACTACTCATCCTACCAGAATATTGCCACTGCCTAAGATGGTTTCGCTGAGATTCGATCTCTTTTGAAAGGCGCTGCTTTAAAAGGCGCACTTGTTTGGGCTTCATTTTTTGGAGCTTGTCTCCGAAGACGTCCTTGAGCATATATTCTGCAGCACGATCGTATCTTCTAACTTCGATAGAAAAAATGGCGTCATCATAATCGCTCATCCTAAGCCACCCATATCATTTTTTACGAACCTATTATACCATAATAGAGTTATGGCTGTTCCGCTTGACAATAAATAGAGTACTCTAGAAAGTAACCAGTGAAAAGGGGGGAACCTTGCCATGGATGGCGCAACAGAAATCAGCTCATAGATATCGAGCATATCATGAGGCTGGGGGATGGGAGAGCCTGGATATAGTGGTGAGGTATACGAGGTCAGTGAGGTTTGAGGAGAGCTTGAGGGTGTATGGGGGGATGGAGAGATAGCCGCCGCCATAGTTCTTGCGAATCAGCGGACACCTAGAATACTATACCCGGATTATCAAGTTCCTGAATGCTACCTTGGTAAGCTTTGGAGCAACTTCTCCATTCCCGAATCGTAATGCCAAGGGGCATCAGTGAATTCCCAGAATTGTGCTAGACCTGGCAAACGAATATGGCTGCCAATGACAATCCACTTACCAGCGTGCAACTGGTACTTCTTAAGTTGACCATAAGCCTGTAAGCGTCTCTCGAAGTCTTGTGGGCTGTGGTCTCGGCACGTCATAACAGTAATCCCTATGTCCGTGCCAGAAAGCGTAATGGTGAAGTCATGTATTCGCCCATCCCTTTCTGAGCTATGCCTAGCCCTTTCGAACCATTTGGCGATTTTCTTCCGCGTATCAAAACTGATATTAAGAAGTACATTTATAATCCTGCAATACCCCAGCGGATGCTTGCTATCTAGTTCAAGTATCATCTTTCTGAAAGTCTGCGGCATACACTGCGTAGGCTTAGGCGCAGGTGTAGTCCTTTCACCGGTTTTGTACATAAAGTAACTGTCCATGTCTGTTGTATAGGACAATAACTGAAAATGATCAATGCCAGACTCTTGCAAGTCCTCAAAATATAGTCCCTCATGCAAGTAATATCCTAGCCAGTCAAGTTCATCGAATGCCTCGATATTTGCAAGCTCATTGATCCTTAGACGCTGATTCAGATAGTGTATGAACTGGCTAGGAAACTCAATCAATTCTGCTATGACCTTTAGATCAAGAAGATATACGGCCCATGGGAGTCGACCTTCTCCAAATACGCCTAATTCGGCCACCTGATAGAGAACGGGGGCAAAAGTATCTAGCGGCTCTAAAGTAATCGTTACCAAAAAGTTGGTATCTAGATTCTGTTTGTCGATTCTCAATTCTTGACCATCTGGTAGCTGAAATGCCGGCTGTGGATTTATAGTAATATACTTGTCAGCACGAATCGCCTGTGCATGAGACTCTACGATGAGTTTCCTAATGTCGGACACCATTCTATCTGGAGCGCCTCTTTTGGTGGGTTCCGTAAGAACCCCGGCCTTGCCCTCAACGAGAAATGCATGTCTGTCATACAGGACCAAACCGTCGAGATCAGTATCTTTAAGTTGGTCATTTTCTTCAACTCTATATCTGAGGTTGCGATAATCCTTGCCGTATTTAACAATCTCGGATATGAGCCTAACTCCTTCAGAAACAAGGTAATTAGCACGATGCTTCTGAAATTTCTCCCATACGCTATAGTCTTTATTGATTGCCTTTGCCGATGCCGGATTCAGTAATTCTTCGATGGTAGCCTTCGCACCCCACAACAGTAAGGCTGTAGCTGCACAAATGTAACGGCCGCCATGGTGGACAATAGGTCTTAGTCGGAGAGGATGGGTGGGACTCGGCCAAACGAATTCAGGGGACACTTCACCGAAACCGATTGAGAAACAAGCAAGGAACCTTCCTGTCGTTTCCACATCTCTTCCTGATTCCTTTGCAAGCTCCTCAGCGGTGAAAGAGAACGTTGCACCCAGTCCGAAGAATACCCAAGCAGTTAGCATATGCTTGACCCTCTTAAGCATTTTCTTTTCAGATAGCTTAGCAAGCCCAGATAGCATCTCTTTAGGATATTTGCTGTCATTCAGTTTACCTTGACTGAATAGCCTAACCTCCCTACGAATCTCTTTCTTGGATTCAATGGCCTGCTTTCGTCTTTCAGATAGCCGCCCATTCATTATTCTCTCGATAGCCTCAATGAACCCAAGAACATCTTCAATCTCAAAGCCGAGATAAGCCTTCATCCAATTACCTACCGGCTCAAATGAAAAGAGGGCTCTCAGAACCTCTGTCTGTTGGTGAGAGTACCCTGGATTTCTAACCGTCAGATTACGGGAAAAAGACTGATATTGGAATTTCTCCAAAAGCGTGGGGGGGTTCGGGTTATCTGGATTGATGTGAATCGCTGCCGCATAGAGAAGTGTATCGTTAAGTATTCCTTTTACTGTGTTCTGAATGTTTCCCAAGTCGAGAGGAGCTTGTTCCGAAGGATTCCCACCTTCTGAGAAAGCATCCATTAAACAAAGGAGAGTCGTATACTCTACAACAAACTGCAGTCCCTCATGGGAATACTCTTTGTATTGTTCTGGGTTAACAAACAAATTCTGGAATACCACGTTGGCAATGACATCAAATGAGTTATAAGCCTTAAGCTGCCTGCGTAGCTGATCCGCTCTTTGAGGAATGGTCTTCTCAAGCTCAGGAACCATAGAGGCAAAGGCAGTGAGAATCTCTTTGTGCTCGGCTTCAGAGCGGCGAGTATCAGTATAGATGAAACGCCCGTGTCTCTCTATACGAATTCCTTTACCAACAATGGCTTCGTGCTTCTTGTTCATGTCCGTGTCTATTATATCATCACTTATAAACAACAGCGTATTGGACTTTACGGACATATTAATCAAGCAAAAGGCACTCACATCTTTGCTAACCCTGTCGACGAATCTAATTAAGACAAAGATCAAGCTTTAGTAAGCGCTGAAATACTAAATCCTGTATTATTTGTACAAGGCTGAGGTAAGTTATGGTTTGGGAATTTTGGGGTGTGGTTTTGGACTAGGGGGTAGATACTTTGGAGAGGAGGGGCAACAACAGTCAGGTTGTGTGATAATCAAGAGAGAGATATGCGGCCTGACCTTATGCACAGAACAAGCGATTGTTGATGACCTGTATCTTGACACCACTGGATCCGTTATGGTAATCCTCTTACTATCAAGAGGACAGGACTGAGTCTTTAGCTCTCATCAACCTCAATGCCCAACTGCCGGAATGATTCCTTTATCTTATCTTCGTAGTCTTGTTCTGATATTTCCCCGTCGGCAGCAAGCAGTTCTATCTCCAAGGAGTCAAATTTACTCTGTAGTAGGTTCATGACCCCCATGATTTGTGCCACCTTCCCCTTCGGTACTCGAAACTTTAAGCGAACTTTACCTTTTCCCTGGACAACTGATGTGTCCTCTCCCCATTTTGCTGGCGCCTCTTTGATTCCGGATGCAGGGGTTGGCTCTAGAGGCATGGTACCCGTACCCTTGCCGGAAACCGCTTCCTCTCTCTGTTTTTGGTCCTGACAAATAGTCTCCTGTATCAATACCTCACTCCCGGAGAAAGCCACGGTTGGTGATTCCCGGAAGTAGTGGCACAACGGCTTATCATTCTGCAGTTCACCTAGACCGAACAGCCCCGACCGAACGCCTTCAACAATGCCCTGTTCCAGAACTGACCGGTCCGTTAGTCTTGTTTCCCCAGGCGTCCTGAGGGCAGACTGGTAGATTTGCCGGGTAGAAGCATAGCTGTTGCTTGACAGGAACTTCTCCTTGATTACCAGCGGCGCAATCCTCGCCAGTATTTCTCCCTCGGAACGAAGCTTCTCAAAGATCTCCCCATCAAGTGCGACCAGTTCACCATATGTTGGTATACCGAGGTCAATCTCTTTTGTTCCTTCTCTCGAAGGTATGGATACTATCCTATACAGCTTGCGAATTGACTCTCTAACGTCTCCTTCGGCCGTTTTTAATTCCTTTCTCACATCTTTCTTCTGTTCTTCGCTCAGGTTAAGGCTCGGATCACGCTCAATATACTCATAAGCGATTTTGCGTTTTATGGTATTGTTGAAAGCGTTTCTTTCTAATTCCGAAGGGGACAGGAAAAACAAGGTATTCCGATAGGTACGCGGCGTTTGGCCTTTATTCTTAAGCATGTTGTTCATCGCCATCTTGTTTTCTCTTTTTAGGATGACCAGCTTCAGTTCCTCTGAATCAGGAATATTGCTAGGGTCTTCTTCCCACACATAGCATCTTAGTCTGCTACCTAAGATGCTTTTGCGCAGCAACTCTAGCTCCATTTGGACAACCTTCTCTTCGCGGATGTTCTCCATATTAGTCAGCAGAATGCGATTTAAATTAGGCTGGTTTCTGAAGAAGTACTTCTCCCCAACACTCTGAAGGTAAAAAAGCTTGCCCTTAAGTTGTTCAACGGCCTCGGCGACGACGCTAGCCGGGTTATCAGTAGTCGTCGCACTTCGCTTCACTTCTCCAAGGGTTGCCCCATGTTCTTGCCCACCAGAAAACGAGTAAAGGAATGTGGCAGCAGCCGAACGAGTGCCCAATCTCAGCCCCTGATAAGATTTACCCAAAGACAGGTCAACTTTGGAAGCTCCGGCGGTTACGTCGATTATATCGGCCGCAAGAACACTGTTGAATTCCGAACCAATGTGTTTCAGTAGTTCCTGCCTGATTTCCTGATTAGCCAGATCGAAATCAGCCAAGCTGATATAAGGCCTGCTGGATGTTCTTAGAGAATGAATTACTAGGGAAAGTAGTCGGAGCACGCCTCTAGTTCGTTGGAAGGTAGGAAAACTACCCCAACGATGATACAGTACATCTACGACTTCAGGCATAAAGGGATATGAGTCTAGAAATCTGTCACGGTATTCGCTCGGCTGTGAACCTGCCGGGAATATTTCCTCCTTCTCAGCATATTTCATGAATTCAGCCACAATCCTTCGGACATTTTGTTCATCAATGCTCATGAACAGCCGACGCCTGATTATTTTGGTTATCTCGTTCTCCTGCACTGGGGTATAAATCCGCTCAATCCTACCTGCCACCTTTTGCAGTTGCTGGTATAGTCTTTCTGCACCTTCGTCGTAGTGCTCTATGATGCTGGCCGGCAGGGTTACTGCCAAGCAGGTTCGCTCAAGAGTGCTGGCTGCCTCTGTCAGTTCTTGCATGAAAGCCATCGTCTGGGCGGCCAGTGTGCTGTCACCCACTCTCACACCCGCTGCCTTGGTCACATACTCCAGAACCTCATCCATGAGAATGAGAACTGGCTGGTTATTGGAAAGCAACGCCCGTATAGCTTCTTTGCCCGGGGCAACCTGGCCTGTGAATCTGCCAGTCTTACCGGTAAGCCGTTTCTCTAGCACACCCCAGAGCGTTTCTTGTGTGCTTAGTGCAGTGCCAACTATTGCGACCTTCTTCGCCTCCCACTCAGCTGCCTTATGGTACATGGCAATCAAAGCGTGGGTCTTACCACCACCGAAGGGTGTTTGTATCTGGATAACTGGATCGCCACCGGCTCCTTGTAGTCGCTTCTCTACGACTGTGAGCAGGTTTCTCAGTCCTTCGGTGAGGTAAGTTTTCTTGAAGAAGGTCTCAGCATCTTTGTATTCGTCCGCACCCCGCTGCTGGGTTACCTCCCAGAGGTCAGCAGCAAAGACATCCATAGTCAGTCGACCTTCAAGGATATCTCGGTGGGGAACTGCGATAGTATGAAACGCTTTCATCACAAAAGCCTCCCTTGGGTAGCTTCTTTCCTTACCTCTTCTCGCAGACGTTCTCTGCCAGCTAGAAAACCGTCTAGTAGTTTTTTCTCCTTGCTCTCAATAGGTAGGGTCTCCGAGGCTGCCTGGGCTACCCTGTAGAATGCCTCGCCGGTACCGTAACCGGACTTGTGCAGCAGCTTGACCATTTCACTTCTTCTTCCCTTCTCCCAGAGCAATAGGCTACTGTGCAAAACGTCAATCATCTCTGTCGAGTTCTTTAGATCTTCAACATGGCGTTCTTGGGGACCCGCTACCCTGATAAACTCCTTGTCTTTGCGGATAAAACCGCCCCGGTTCCATTCCTTGGACAGGTCAATGCTGCAACTCTGAGCCAGTTTTCTCGCTTCGTCAAATTCTACTCTTGCCTCACCGTAGTTCCATCGGTAGAGCACATAGAAACGGGTTAGGTCGGAAATCTCACCGGAAAAGCCGTTGTGCAGTATCTGGCGCACAGCGTAGTCCGTGGCAATCTTGCGGACATCCTGCAATAGTCTATCGGCACGAACGATGTTTCCCTCATAGTCCATCACTTTTCCATACTTGCCAAAGACTTCAATTGCCGAGCCAATAGCAGCGATAAAAAAGTCGGCGCCACTAATGCCCTCTTGCCAAAGCCTCTCCAGTTTTTTACTTAGATGCTGCTTCAGTTCTTCCTGTACATTATTGTAAAAGCCGGTGGGCTGACGTTCCATTTTGCGAGCTACAATGTAGATTGAAGAGGCGAGTGATGCAGTTTCATTAGCATTCAATCTAGCCTGCATTTCCGTCCTCAATGGCCATGCCCCTGATACAATGAGACCAGAGTCCAACAGTGAATTGATAAGCGACTCCCAACCCTTGATTGACTTGTGGGCGTACACAATTGTAGCTATGCCGTTCGGTTTCAGTACCCTATAAACGTCTTGAAACGACTTCTGAAGCATGGACTCAAAAAAATCTTTGGCGGAGTTTGCGCCGCCTTGCCTATAGGGATCCGAAACGATTTCATTGGATTTTGGTATTACTGGCGTTGAGAGCAATGCGGGATGTAAGTGTCCGATTGTTCTCTTAAGCCAGACATAAAAGAAATCGGAAAGATTCGCATAACCGACATTATCATAGTATGGAGGGTCAGTAAACACAGCGTCAAAATACCCATCTGGATACGGCAACGAAGTGGCTGAAGATTGGTTAACATTAGCCTGAAAGGTCGATACACGAGAGAAGTGGTCGATGACTCTTGAAATCCATCCTAATGCAGAATTCCAGTCTCCAGTAGCTCCACTCCAAGGAAGTAGTTCAAAATAATCCCACACCATTTGCAGTGCCTGTCGTGTAAAGGTATGACCAACGAATTCGCCATTCGGGACCCATGTTGTCAGGGTTGAGTTATAATCTTCTAACCTGTCTGCGGCAAAGCTCAAGTATGTGGCTAATGCTCTCGCGTAATCCTCGTCATAGCCGTTTTCAAGCATCTTTTTATATGCTGATTTGACCTTGTCCCCCAAAGTAACCAACGCCAATTGCTGGCGCGGATTGAACAATTCTCCCCAAGTCTTCATTCCGTACATTGGAGGACGATCCACATCGTGACAAGGTGCCGGAATCATCTCGTCAGGTATGGGGTCTATTCCCCATTCTTTAATCAGTTTCGCCTGCTTCTCTTTTAAATACTCCTTCCCCTCTAGGAAAGTCTGGACATCTTCGTCTGTGGCAATCCGGTATGCCTTACCATTAGTACCAACCTTATTAGTGACTACCGCCACCATCCTCTGCCCGGCTTTGCCTCCCCGAAAAAGACTTCTGGTTGTTTTGTCATCAACCACGCTGCCACACACAGGGCAGTTTACCACTGCCCGTGAGACCGTACCATTTTCCGGGTTGAAGTCCTTCGGCATAGGCTCATGATCAGTACCCACTATTTTGAACCTGACCTCTTTACCAGCCACATAAGGGAAAAGAGACACCTTCTTCTTGTCTTTTCTAGCCAACCAGTATTGGCGCATAAGAGGAATGCCAGTGCCGCAGGCTGGATTTTGGCAGGGGATTGACCTTGCCCAAATGTAGCCAACCGGGATGCTGCCGTCCGGTTCCAGCGGATAGAACCTACCTATTTCCTCCTTAGTCTCCTTCAGTACCCAGTCGCCCCATTTCTTCACATCTTCCAACAGGGGATTAACTGTCTTCTCGGTCTCAGTCCAGTCATCTCCTTTTACCTTTGTGGGCTTGCCATATTTCTGTGGGTACTCAAGGGTGCATTTTAAAATGAGTGTGGCTACAGGGTTGTAATCACTGGCATAGGTTTCACATCCCAAACGTAAAGCCTCCAGTGGTATGGCACCACCGCCGGCAAAGGGGTCTAGCACTTTCGGCGGCTTACCACCATTGGCTTTAAGAATATCCTCCCTAGCTTTCTGAATCATACTCTGGTTAAGAGAGTTCTCCCATTTGGAGAAGTCAATAATGAATTGCCGTGTTTTGTTCCATTCTTCAACGTTTTTCGGAGCCGGGATTAGTGCCGCATAGTTCGTTGCCCGTGATGAAGCTAGGGGGCGCCTTGCCCACCAGATATGGAGAGTGGAGATATGTCCATGGCGGATACTCTTTTCCTTTGCCGATTCCACACTGACTTCTTTGACAGGGAAGCTTTCTTCAATAAAACGGCGGTTATTGTCCACTTTTGCCTCCCTTGGCATCTATCTCCCTGAACGGTATCACGTATCTGACCACTTCGATCTTTTCCTCCGGCTCCAGGTTCTCCGCTGGGTTTTGGATGATGTAAAGCCGTAGTTTGGTCTTCACGTTCATTACGGCATAGAGATAATACTCGTCCCCGAAACGCTTCGCTTTGAACCACTCATTTTGAGTGAGAGCTACCGCGCCGTTTCTAGCTCTGGCTTTCACCTCGATATAGCGCATCAGACCTTCGTTATCCTTAGAGCGGATATCAAAGCCCAAATTCTGCGCAGAGACATCTTCAGGGACTCTATTGTTTTCGGTCTCAAACGCCATGGTAAATTCCATACCGAGACGCTCGACCTCTGGGTCACTTTCCATTGTCTCGCCCGTTGTAGTGGCTGGCTTTATACGAATGATACCCCGGAAGCGCGGCATGCTCATAGTAAGGCTCTTCTCCTTATTCAAATGGTCTTTGAGGTCGATAAGAGCCCTCTCGTACCTTTCCTTGGTCTCCTCTTTGTTCCTAATTACAAGGTCAACATTCTCCCCTTGCTCTTTGCGGGCATAGAGTGAGATAAGGTCACCATCAAGCTTTACAATAAGGTACTCCAGTGACCTGATACCATATTTTTCTTTAATTTCAGTTTGTCTCTCCCGTTCCCTCGTTATCTCTTTCTTGTATCCCTCCAGGCCAGTAATAACATTGCCTGTGACCAGCTTCTTAACTGCCTCGGAGTCGCAGGTTTCTGTACAGATATTAGTGCCTTCAGCCAAGTCCCAGATGACCGCCGGAGAGATAGGTCTCACCTGTTTGCCGTCTGTGTAGAAAGCAAAAAGGCGTTTCCCTGCGATAGTGCCGGTGCCATCCTTTATCTCTCCCTCGTAAAAAAGGACATAGCCATCCATTTTACCATCAGGGTCAGTAAATATTGCCCCCTGCGTTAGCGACTCCATATAGTTTCCTTCAATCCAGAGCATGGTGGCTTCAAAGAGTGGGTGTCCGAATGAGACAAACTCGGCATCTTGGTTCTTGAAGGCGATATCCTTGTCAAAGGCCACCTTAGGATACCGTTTCACCAGTTCTCCGTAGCTTCTTCTGAAATTGTCTTCTTCAGCGATCTTACGTATACTGAAGGGCACGGACTCTATTTCCAGGAAACCCCCATCGCGCTCCCTAAATTTGCCGCCAGCTCTGGTGAAGGCGCGTCTGAAATATTCACTCGTATATTCCGGGATGAGCCGATATTCACGAGCCTGCTGTGCCATTTCCTTGATTCGTGTGTAATCGATATAACGGGTCGCTAGACTTTCGCCCAGGTTCTCCTTGACCTCCGCGATATAGTCCTCATCCACCGTGATATCAAGCTCTTTAAGTATTTCATCAATATTCCTGGCGTTAGCCGCCGCCTCAACCAGGAACTGAGACAAGCTTCTGTTATAGAGGACTTCGCTTAGTACGTCAAAAACCTTATCACTTCCCAATGCATCCTTAATTTCGTCCAATTTCTGGAACAGTTTGGTCAGTACGCGCCCCTCTCGCGTATCTTCGGCAACAAGGTTGCATACATAGACCTCTTTTTGCTGACCATAGCGGTGTACCCGCCCCATGCGTTGCTCTAGGCGGTTCGGATTCCACGGAATGTCATAGTTAATCATCAGGTGACAAAACTGTAAGTTGATGCCTTCACCGGCGGCCTCCGTAGCCACCAGCACCTCGGTTTCGTTTTTGAACACTCTTTCCGCCTTGACGCGGTCTTCCAATTTCATGCCGCCGTGAATGGTGTTTACATTATATCTCCAGGTCTTGATCTTCTTATCCAGGTACTCTAGGGTATCTCTGGATTCCGTGAAGATAAGGATTTTCTTGTCTTTTGCTTCCGGATATCTATTCCGTAAGTCATGCAAGGCTCCTTTTAGCTCCTGCAGTTTTACTTCTGTTTCACTTTGAATAATACCTTTGGCTTGCTCGATGAACTTGTCTATAGTGGCAATCTCTTTTTCCAGTTCCTCCCTGTTTTCAGCAACACTCAGGGTCTCCCAGATTTCTTCCTGTTTCCACCTCTCCTCTTCACTCAAGTCTTCAATAGCGGTAAGATCAAAAGTGCTCTCTGCCGCCTCACCCCTTTCTACGGGACCCTTAAGGAAGTCCTCCAAGCGTTTCTTCCTTCGCTCAAGAGACTTTAGCAAGGCGTAGGTGCTGGAAGCTAACCGACGCTGCAAGATAACCAGAGCAAAGGCCACATTTCTACGCTTATCCTTGGTGAGAGCCTTGTTATACTGGGTATTAACGTACTTTGACAGTTGGTTATATAGGTCCTTTTCTTTGGGAGAGCGTACTCCCAGATCAAAAGAGATGGTGCTGACGTGGCGAGGCAGGAAAAGTGGTTTCCCCTCGAAGTCCTTGAGGTCTTCCTTCACGCGGCGGATAAACAAGGGGTTGTCTTTATTTCGTATGGATTCTTGGAGCATTTCATTTGTAGCGAAGAACCCAGGTTCCAGTAAATCCAAGAACAGTCTGAAGTTTTCCGGGTCTCCCTTATGTGGAGTGGCTGTGAGAAATAGCATGTGTTCGGTATTGCGGGAAAGCGCTTCACCTAACTGGTACCGGTCGGTTTTATCCAGCTTGTCTCCCCATCGCTGGGCGCTCATCTTGTGGGCCTCATCCACAATTATAAGGTCGAAGCGTGCGGCGGTGATAGACGGCAGGATATCTCCTCGCTTGGCGAAGTCGATGGAAGTAATTACCTGGTTTTCTCTGAGCCATACGTTTTCTCCATACAAGGCATCAAGAACCCCTCTGTCGATGACCACAAACCTCTCTTCGAATCTCTCCGCCAATTCTCGGCGCCATTGATCTTTAAGATGTCCAGGTGATATGATGAGAATCCTTCTTACCAGATAACGGAGCTTCATTTCCTTGATGACTAGCCCGGCCATAATGGTTTTGCCGGCTCCAGGATCGTCAGCAATAAGGAAGCGAATCCGTGGCAGCTTCAGAATATGGCCGTAGACTGCTTCTATCTGGTGAGGCAGTGGGTCCACTTTCGAGGTGTTCATGGCAAGTAGGGGGTCATACAAGGATGCAAATCGATAGCGGATGGTCTCCAGTGCCAGAAAAATCTTCCAGTCTTCCTCAGAAAAAAGAGTTCCCTCACCTAAGATAGTGAGTTTGTGAAATTCATCACGCGGAATAATCTGGTCAACATGATCTCTGGAAATGGTAGTCGCCCCGACTACGTGTACATACTCGCCTTCTTCTTCAACAAGTTTTATTTCAACAGGTTCAGGCCATACAGGTCCTCTGATGATACTGCCGGCTTTCAGCTTATCAATCATGACTGCTGCTCTCCTGGGTGAGAGAAATACCCTGAACTTGTTGGTTCAGCTCATTTTCGATTACTTCCGCCACCCAATCCTGTATTGTCTTGTCATACTCTGCAGCACGAATCCTCACCTTTTTATGGAGCCCTTCTGGTAAGCGGATATGAATCATTCTGGTCTTTGTCTGGTTGTGTTATTGCATTTCATACGCCCTCGTTTCTAAGAGACGTAGCTTTTGCTCCAAATATATCTGAGATACGGATCAGAGTCAAGAGGGAGTAAAGGAAACAAGGCAAAGAGCCAGCGTGATTTAACAACATCATAATGTGCAAGCAGATGTTCGGAAATACGGAAAATCATTGTCAACTTCCAAATAAATCGCTGGCTTGGAACTTGCATTTCTTGGTAGTATGTAGTATAGATAACGTAGCTCTGACTCGGCAGATTTTAATAATTGGAGCCAACGACCATGGCTATTCTAGAGGTTTTTCCTAATCCTACCGTCAAACAGGTAATTTTCCAGATTACCTATCCAAACCTGTTTTTTTTAGAAACGAAGATTGGCGATTTGCAGATGGCTATCATGAGCAGATTCCCGGAATCAAAAATTGCCTACCGTCGATTCGTCTTTGGTGATATCGGGCCAGATGTTAAGCCCGAAGACCTTCCAAAACTTGAAAAGAGCGGCACTATTTGGCAATTCATTAATCCCGCTAAACAAGTTACCCTGAGTGTTACAAGTAGTTCCTTGGATATCGTGTCCGCTTCTCACAAGACTTATAGCCAGGGGACTACAGACAACTTTCGGGAAATCATCGACTTCGTCCTAAATGCTTTCTTGAAATTAGTGTCAATCCCAACCATCAATCGCATTGGACTGAGGTACAGAGATGAATGTCCACTGCCCCTCAAAAATACGGAAACCCTCAAGTCCTACTACAATTCAGTATTTCCCACACACCGATTCAATCTAGAGGATGCCATCGACATGCTCTTTAAGGTCACCATCGATAAGAAGGACCATTCTATTGGTTACATTGAGAGTCTCCATAAGGCCGACACGTCATATAAACTGATTCTAGACTTTGATGGCTTCGCACCTAATGTCAATGCATCGGACTTGATGACTATGCTAGATAAGCTTCATAACTCGATTTCACAAGAGTTCGAGAATACAATAAAAGAACCTGTCTACGAATATATGCGTCAAAAGGGGACGTAAAATGGTTTTGAACAAAGATAGCTCCCAAATAAACTACAACGATGTGACAACGGAAAGTACTGGTAGTCTACCCAACGCCCAATGGAAGACTGTGATTTGCCCATTCGGCAAGTACGAAATCACTGTCGTCTTGACAACAAGTGGTGAGTTCGTTGGTATAGCTGAAGTTGGACTCAGGCATGACTTTTTATCTTACAAACAGAGGGTAACTCCCCAAGGCTACCACGATGTCGCCGACCTCTATCGTGAATAGCCCTTAGCTATGTTTTACGAAGAAGATCCACAGCAAACACTAAGATTTGGTGATATAGTGCGAGGTTACGTTTCTGGAACCCCCGCAGTCAACGAACCCAATCTAGACCCTAACCAATCTATATGCACATTGAAGCTGGCTTTTCCACTTTACTATGCAGTTATGACTCCTTGCTGCTCTATCGGTGAAGGAACGATTTCATTAGCTCCACTGCTTCCAATCAAATACAATTTTTTTCAGAACCCATATTTTGTCCAAGACCTTACCAATATCAATAGGACCATGAGCCCTGAGCAAGCTGTAGCACCCGAAGTCTGGAAAGGCTTCCCGGAAGAGGTTAAACAGGAACGACTAATGGAGGGGGATACGTACGCACTCGTTGCATTCTTTATTTATGAAAAGCACGCATTACTGGCTGAGTACCCCTTAGGTAAGAAGACCACAATCAACACAGGCTACTACTTAGTTGATTTTCGAACCATATACCAGCTCGAATGTAAGAAAGTACAGAATCCAAAAGATTGTCCGTGGGAGTCCAAGATACTGGAAATGACTATTCCTGCTAGAAACGAACTTCGAGACAAACTCGCCTCGTACTATCAAAAGCGCCCTAAAGAAGACTTGGTAATGGCTGAGTGACAGACAAACAGACTCGCGTGCACAATTCTGCAAACCAGCGTAAAGCCAGACACAACAATTTGGCGGCAGAATCATTCCAGCGGCTAAGATTAACATGGAAATAAGGGTATTTAGTGGATTTGAAGAAGCTGTAACTTCCTGAACTGGCTTGATAGAGCCTCATCACTGCTCCGATGCCTCCAAAGGAGCTAGGAAACAATTTTATTGCTCTTGTACCTTGAACCTCAGTGAACCACCCCCTTCTACAGGAAACAGGTCACCAAACAATTCGAGTGCTCGGTTTAAATATTCCCTCTACGAGTTGCACCCAATAACGAGCCAGAATATTACGTAACCATTAGTCAGTACATCAAGTCCAAGCCCTGTCGAGTCTTGTCACAACGCTACTTGCTGAATAATCGTGCCGAAACCTATTAGAACCAGAGAAACAATAAACGGTGCCTTATATCTTTGGCGCTGCTGGCGTGTGAACGAATGAAATTGTGCACATAGGCCAATGACGACACCTAAGAAAGCGATGGCCATACCCCATCGTACTACAGTCTCCATAAGTCACCTCCTAGACACGGACAGTATTCATATTAGTACTTAATCAAGGATACTGTGGTCACCATACCATACTTGTCACCCACTCCACCAGCCGCTGTACAAACCATCGGAAGGTTCGGGAATCGATTCGCCAAATGTGATATCATACCAACAGGTGCGGAGAAAGATAATACGCCAGGATTCAATTCAATATGGAATTAGACTGGTAAACTTCAACTTTTTCTTTGCCCGGTGGCCAAGGGAAAGTTGCTGAAAAAATTCTCGGCGACCATGCCAAACCTTTTCGACGCTTGTTAAGAGTTCTAGGTATCGTCCCCCTAAGCCCACCGAATTCAGCATTTCGCTGTGTGTCCACCTACCAAGATATCCCCTTTCTCGTACTGACCGGTGGGATTCCCTAAGCCTGTATTTATGGACATCAGTTTTGCAACCTGTTCCCCGTGCTTATAGACAAACGGCAGGGAAACGTGCCAGCGCAGTATTCTGAGACCGGAACAGCAGATTCCCCTAACCAGGCACTAAATGGTCTGACAACAAGCCCCTCTGCATTTAGCGCCGTATTCATATATAAGGAGGTATACCTAAAATGAACAGATGCGAATTGACACTTCCCAAAATAGAAGCCACCCTGGAACAAAGTGAGGAGTGGCTATGGGTTAGTGATAACGGTTTCAATAAAAGACGGATTCGACTCCACGACTATGCCGAAATTTATGACATACCCGGACTGTACGAAAGGGTGTTCTGCGATATGCTGAAGTCCCGGTCGTGGGAGGTAATACCCAGCATGCTGTCTTATGAGATAAATAAGTCAAGCAAAAATGAGGGTAGTCTCAGGGTGCTTGACTTCGGCGCCGGGAATGGAATGGTAGGAGAAGCTTTATTGAGCCAGATAGAATGCGAGCTGATGATTGGCGTTGATATTATACCCGAAGCCAGAAAGGCTGCAGGTAGAGACCGTCCGTGTGTTTATGATGAATACCATGTTATCGACATGAGCCAGATAGAACCTGCTACCCGGAAGAAGCTGGCGGACTTCAGGTTCAACTGCCTCGTCACCGTAGCCGCACTGGGTTTCAGCGATATACCCACCGGCGCTTTTGTGGAAGCCTTCAACCTCATTCAGAATAAAGGCTGGATAGCGTTTAACATCAAGGACAAATTCTTAACCAACCGGGACGATACCGGTTTTGCCCGACTGGTCAAGAGGATACTTAACAATGATATCCTCGATGTACGTTTCGAGCAAAAATACCGGCACAGGTTCTCAATAGATGGGAAAGAACTATACTACAGTGCAATTGTAGGCAAGAAGAAGCGAGATATAATATTCGACGATTTTAACCCGGGGGATTAAGTCTTTTCAATCACAGTAGCCCGGGCCAGTACCATCCGGAAACACCCGGTGTACTTACTGGAGCCGAACCAGTAATATATGCTAGAATACACTAATACCTGCGTGTAACGGCAAACGCGAAATGATTAAAGTTCTACCCCTGGCCATACCGGACATGCCCGGCTATGCATCTCATCACATCAGATTATGGCACGTCCGGGACAGGCAATTAATAGAGATAGATAGAGGATTTGAAAGGAGCAACTGATGACCCCAGGCAAACTATATGATATTAAGGATCCTGCTCTGGCCGAAACAGGTAAACAGCGGATAGAATGGGCTTCCCGCGAGATGCCGGTAATAAGGCTGATCAGGGAACGATTCGCCGCCGAAAAACCGCTAAAAGGGATCCGTATCTCGGCCTGCCTGCATATTACCTCCGAGACAGCCAATCTGGCTCTGACTCTAAAGGATGGGGGGGCTAACGTTATTCTCTGCGCCTCCAATCCCCTCAGTACCCAGGACGATGTTACTGCCGCCCTGGTCGAGTACGGCATACCCACCAATGCCATCAAGGGGGAAGATGAGACAAGATACTACCAGCATATCAACACTGCTCTAGACAATAAGCCTCATCTCACCGTAGATGACGGCGCCGACCTGGTCACCACCCTCCATACCAAACGAAGCGATCTGATTCGGGACGTCATCGGTGGTACTGAAGAGACTACCACCGGCGTGATACGACTACGCAGTCTGGAAAAATCGGGGGAGCTGCGGTACCCCATCATTGCGGTAAATGATGCTAAGACCAAGTACCTTTTTGATAACCGCTACGGCACCGGACAGAGCACTATCGATGGTATCACCCGTGCCACCAACATCCTGTGGGCAGGCAAGAACGTGGTGGTCTGCGGTTATGGCTGGTGCGGGCGTGGTATCGCTCTAAGAGCCAGGGGGATGGGCGCCCAGGTAATTATATGTGAGGTAGAACCGACCCGTGCTCTTGAAGCAGTCATGGACGGCTACCATGTTATGCCCCTGCTAGAGGCAGCAAAAATCGGTAATGTCTTCATTACGATTTCCGGCAACAAAAATGTTATCGATAAAGCCCATCTAGAGGTGATGAAGGACAACGCCATACTGGCTAACAGCGGACATTTTAACGTCGAGATAAACATCCCGGCACTGGAGAGCATCGCTACCAGTAAACAACGTATACGGGGCTTCATCAATGAATATACCCTGATAGACGGCCGCCACTTGTGTCTACTGGGAGAAGGGAGACTGATTAACCTGGCCGCCGCCGAAGGACACCCCGCCAGCGTGATGGACATGAGCTTTGCCAATCAGGCCCTCTGTCTGAAATATATGGCAGAGAACAGCGGTAGCCTTAAGAAAAAGGTCTACCCGGTGCCTGAAGCAATAGATAAAGAGATAGCCCGGTTGAAGCTTCAATCTCTGGGTATTCAAATAGACAGGCTTACCCCTGAGCAAGAGCAATATTTGGCCAGCTGGAAAGAAGGGACATAAAAAGGAGAAAAAATGACGAACAGTTTTAAGAACGCATCAAAATATCTACTCACTTCGGAATCAGTAACCGAAGGACATCCGGACAAGATGTGTGACCAGATATCAGACGCTATTCTGGACCATATTCTGGAAAAAGACCCCTACGCCCGGGTTGCCTGCGAAGTAGCAACGACCACCGGACTGGTAATAGTCCTCGGTGAGATTACCACCGACTGCTACGTTGAAGTACCGCATGTAGTCAGAAAGGTAGTCCACGACATCGGCTACACCAACCCCAGCTATGGTTTTGACTACCATTCCTGCGGGGTACTGGTATCCATAAAAGAACAATCCGCCGATATCGACCTGGGAGTGAGCAAATCGAGAGAAGTTAAGAAAGATGTCGCCGCCAAGGATGAACTTGAGCAGATTGGTGCCGGTGACCAGGGTATGATGGTCGGCTTTGCCTGTAATGAAACCCCGGAGCTTATGCCGCTGCCGATCTCTCTATCACACAAGCTGTGCCAACGGCTGGCCCAGATGCGAAAGGACAAGACCCTGCCATACCTGCGCCCCGATGGCAAGTCACAGGTAACCGTCGAATACAGTAAGGGCACCCCGAAACGTATCACCAACGTGGTTATCGCCGCTCAGCACAACGATAACGTCAGCAGTGAACAGATAGAGAAGGATATCAAAGAGCAGGTAATAAAAGCAATCGTTCCTTCCTCATTAATCGATGATGAAACGGAATTCTACGTCAATGCTACCGGACGGTTCGTGATAGGCGGACCGGTTTCCGATACCGGATTTACCGGCCGTAAGATTCTGGTCGATACCTACGGCGGTATTGCCCGACACGGAGGTGGCGCTTTCTCGGGTAAAGACCCGACCAAGGTTGATCGCTCGGCAGCCTACGCCGCCCGTTATATTGCCAAGAATATCGTAGCCGCCGGAATCGCCGAACGGCTGGAAGTACAGATCGCTTATGTTATCGGCGTTGCTCACCCGCTCTCAGTATCCATTGAGGCCTTCGGCACCGCCAAAGTCGACCATGATGTTATCACCAATCTGATTAATAAGCATTTCGACCTCCGACCGGGAGCAATTATTCGAGACCTTAACCTACGCCGCCCGATATACCAGCAGACTGCCGCCTACGGACACTTCGGGCGGAACGACCTGGACCTTCCCTGGGAAAAGACAGACAAAGCGGCTATATTGAGAAAAGAAGCACTGGGTAAGTAGTGTAGAGTAAGAGCAAAGGAGATGAAGCAGGATAGACAATCTCATTAAATTCGGTACCGACGGCTGGCGGGGAATTATTGCCCAGGACTTTACCTTCGATAACGTACGGGTATGTGCCCAGGCAGTAGCCGACTACCTGAAAGAGACCGGGCTGGCCCGGCAGGGAATCATTATTGGCTTTGACACCCGCTTTGCCTCCGAAGACTTCGCCGCCGCGGCTGCCGAGGTAGTCGCCGGCAATAAAGTCAAGGTATACCTCTGCCCCAAAGCCACTCCAACCCCGGTAGTGAGCTTCAGCATTCCCTCCCAAGAAGCAGGAGGCGGTATTATCATAACCGCCAGTCACAACCCGGCACGATGGAACGGCTTTAAGTTCAAGGACGATTCCGGTTCCAGCGCTGCATCCCAGGTTACAGCCAGAATAGAGGACAATATTACCCGTATTCTAGCTACCGGAAAGATAAACAAGATGCCAATGTCGCAAGCCCGGGAACTGGGGCTACTGGAAGTTCTTGACCTGGAACCGATCTACTGCCGGCAGCTATCCAGACTGATCAATCTGGAGGAAATAAGAAACTCCCGATTAAAGATCGCCATCGACCCTATGTACGGAGCCGGTGCAGGGTATTTTGAAAAACTCCTCTCCGGCGGTAATATTGAACTTGTTGAGATAAACAGCATACGGAACCCCCTTTTTCCCGGCATAGAGCAACCGGAGCCAATAGGTCCCAACCTGAGCAGGCTGGCCGCTACAGTCAGAAAGGAAAGGGCCAGCATAGGACTGGCCACTGACGGCGATGCCGACCGCATCGGGATTATCGATGAAAACGGCTCTTTCATCAGCACTCTCCATGTTTTTGCCCTGCTCTGCCTCTATCTGCTGGAGGTACGCGGAGAAAGAGGGCCGATAGTCAAGACGCTAACGATGAGCAGTATGGCCTACCGCCTGGGAGAAATATTTAACGTACCGGTCTATGAAACACCGGTAGGATTCAAGTATGTGGCACCGATAATGAAAAACGAGCAGGCGCTTATCGGTGGTGAAGAAAGCGGCGGCTACGGCTTCAGAGGCCACGTTACAGAGCGGGATGGAATACTGGCCGGCCTCTATTTCCTCGACCTGATGATCAAGACAGGAAAAAGCCCTTCAGAGCTAATTGACTATCTGCACAGCAAGGTCGGCCCTCACTACTACAGGCGCATTGATGTTAAATTCAGTGAGAGCAAGCGCCAGGCCATCAACAAACGGGTCAGCAAATACAATCCTGAGTCGATAGATAACATCAGGGTAGACAGCCTGGATACCAGGGACGGCTTCCGATTCATGCTGGCTGATACCTCCTGGCTCTTAATCCGGTTTTCCAACACCGAACCGCTGCTCCGACTCTACGCGGAAAGCAACTCACAGGAAAGATTAGAAAGACTACTCGGGCTGGCCCAAGAACTGGTTAAAGATTAACCACCCCGGGGAAATCGGAAACAAAGGGACTGCTCCATCCCGTGGAATAGGGGGTAGGGTCAATGGATGCTGCAACCTTAGATGACTCTCTGGCACTCAAGAAATATGACCGTGAAAATATGCTCGCCCACCTCAAGGAGCTGCCATCATTATGTCAAATAGCCTGGCGGATGGCGACAGATTTTGACCTACCCCCGGACTATACCAGCGTCGACAAGGTAGTGATTTTAGGTATGGGCGGGTCGGCTATCGGCGGCGATTTAGTCAGCAGTCTGGTAGCAACCGAGGCTAAGATACCCATCATGACCTGCCGTGGCTATCAACTGCCCGGCTTTGTTGATGACAGGACCCTTCTTATTGCCTCCAGCTACTCAGGGAACACTGAGGAGACCCTGTCTGCATTTGAGCAGGCTATTAAGACAGGAGCTAAAAAACTAGCCATCACCACCGGAGGTAAACTCAGCACGATGGCGGAAAGAAGAAACATCCCCGTCTTCAGCTTTGACTATAAAGCCCAACCCAGGGCAGCACTACCCTTTAGTCTGATACCAATCCTCTGTTTCCTACAGAAGCTAAACATAATAAGCGATAAATCACAGGAGATAGTCAAAACGGTACCGACTCTGGAGAACTTATCCCGAAGAATAAATGAAAGTGTACCAATAGACAGAAACCAGGCCAAACAACTATCAGTCAGACTATATCAACACCTGCCGGTAGTATATGGCGCCGGCATAGCCTCTGAGGTAGCCCGCCGCTGGAAGACGCAGCTTAACGAGAACAGTAAATCCTGGTCCTTCTACGAAGTCTTCCCGGAACTGAACCACAATGCCATTGTCGGCTACCAATTTCCCGCAGAATTAGCCAGTAAGATATTTGTAGTGCTGCTCCACTCTCCCCTGCTGCCGGAACGGGTGCAGCTCCGCTACCAGGTAACCTGCCAGCTCTTAGAACAAGCAAGGGTTGATTACCAGATTGTTGATGGCGACGGGGACTACCCCCTGGGCCAGGTGATGAGCCTGATACTCTTCGGTGATTATGTCAGCTACTACCTGGCAGTACTTTATCAGGTTGACCCTTCACCGGTAAAAGCGATAGACTTTCTTAAAGAGCGGCTGGCCCGGGGGAAATAGAAAAGTCGGGTTGCCAATCGGGCTTTACCAGGTGAATAAATGTACTATTTTGCCTACGCCTCAAACCTGAACCGGAAACAGATGCAAGAACGCTGCCCGGAGAGCAAGCCCAGGTTCACCGCCACCCTTCATCACTACCAACTGGTCTTCACCGGATGGGCCCGGACTTGGCGGGGGGGAGTGGCTACAATACGATCTTTCAGAGGAGAAAAGGTCAGAGGCGGCATCTATGAGGTCAGCGCGGAGTGCTTGAATCGGCTGGACAAATTCGAGGGTAGCGATTATCAACGGCTAAACGTAATCGTGAATAACGAGGATAATGAGCCGATCGAAGCAGTAACCTACATCAACAACCGCCAGGCCCAGGAAAGCAAGCCCTCCGCCGAGTATCTAGCTATTATCCGGCAGGGCTACAAGGACTGGAGGCTGATCTAGTCCGGTAGTGAAAATGCCGGAATCAACAGTCATAAACACCGACTTATGATCCCGGCATCCTAATCAGCTAGAACAAACTAACCTATTTTCCCCTGACAAAGGCTAACGCTTGGTGTACTGAGGTGCTTTACGAGCCCTCTTCAAGCCAACCTTCTTACGCTCCTTGACTCGAGAGTCCCGCGTCAGCAGTCCTCCCTGACGGAGTACCGCCCTGAGCCTCTCATCGGATTTGGATAAAGCCCTGGCAATACCGTGGGAAATAGCCCCGACCTGACCTGATATGCCACCCCCTTCTACCTTAACCACAACGTTATATCTACCGAGGCTTTCTGTAACGAGAAGCGGCTGCTGTATGGTGCGCCGGTGCTCAAAGCGGGGAAACCGCTCTTCATAGGGCATATTATTCACGATAATAGCACCTTCTCCCGGCATCAGTCTTACTCTGGCAGTAGCCGTTTTACGTCTGCCAGTTCCGTAAAAGTAAGCTTGTGTTTCCATCTGAACCATATCTCTTTTCAGGATGATAGAATCCCTACTCTTTACCCCCCTTCCTTGGTACTAATGAGAAGCGGTTGCTGCAGTAAGACCTCACTTCTCTCCTTTACCTTCAGCATTAACCAGCTTACCCTCTGTCTGAGCTAGATGAGGGTGCTTGTCACCGACGTATACCTTCAGCTTCTTGATCATGCTGGCACCCAATCGATTGTGAGGTAACATCCCCTTAACCGCATATTCAACGGCACGGGTGGGATGATTCTGCATCAGCTCTTCAAGAGTAACGCTCTTAAAACCACCAGGGTATCCCGAGTGTCGATAATATACCTTCTGTTTGACCTTGTCACCACTAACCCGGATCTTTTCAGCATTGAGAACAACCACAAAATCACCAACATCCAGGTGGCGGCAAAACATTGATTTATGCTTACCCATCAGCAATTTGGCCACCTCGGTAGCCAGCCTGCCCAGGATTTTATCCGAGGCATCAATAACATGCCACTCCCGCTTAATCTCAGAAACCTTAACACTATAGGTTTTCATTATGTCTCTCCTCCGAAAGAGACCGGGTAATTTACCCGTATCAGGCGTAGTCCACAGGCCGGCGCCATCGGACCGGCCAGACCCGGCACCCTCGCCTCAATTATACTACGAAATTCACCGGGACTTACTCTACCCAGTCCAACCTTTATTAACAGTCCGATTGTATTACGCACCTGATGGGGTAAGAAGGAATTGGCTACCATGTTGAAAACAGCCAATTCCCCCCGCTTCTCCATCACTGCCCGATACACATACCGCACAGTGCATTTCTTATTTACACCAGTAATACTGGCAAACGAAGCAAAGTCATGCTCACCAAGAAGAGCCTGACAGGCTTCATTGATAACCTCAATATCCAGGTACCCACCAACAAGGTGAGCAAAACCCATCCAGATCGGAGAACGGGTCAAACTATTTAAAATATAGTAACTGTATTCCCGGCTAACGGCATCACGCCGGACATCAAAAGAGCCAGCTACTCTATAGGCAGCCTTAACCGCAATATCCCTGGGCAGATAGTAGTTTAACCCTTTCACAAAGGTCTGCTCAGGAAGGACCGAATTAGTACGAAAACTAACCACCTGCCCGCAAGCATGAACCCCGGCATCAGTGCGGCTGGCTGCCGCTATCCGACAACTCTCCCCGGTAAGTCCCCGTATTGCCTGCTCTATCTCTTCCTGTATAGTAGCCAGTCCAACCTGGAGCTGAGAACCGTGATAACGTCTGCCGTCATATTCTATTATTAAAACAACCCTGGTGACTGCCACCAATGTCGCAACCTTTTTACTCTACCAGTTCCAACCTAACCATAGCTGCACCGTCACCTAATCTAGGACCCAACTTAATGATACGAGTATAGCCCCCGCTACGCTCGGCATATCTAGAAGCAAGTTTATCAAATACCTTATCAACCGTCTTGGCGTCAATAACAAAAGATAATGCCTGACGGCGGGCATGAAGCCCTCCCTTCTTGCCCATGGTAATAACCCTCTCAGCCATACCGTGTATCTCTCTGGCTTTAGCCTCCGTAGTAGTAATCTTCTCATAGCCCAAGAGGTCGGTCACCAGATTACGATACATTGCCCTTCTGTGCCCTGAATGCCTGCCCAGTTTTCTCCCGGATAATCTATGCCTCATCTTCCGCCTCCTCTTCCGCTGAAGTAGTCGGCTCTTCCGTCTGCAGTTTAAGAGAAAGCCCCAATTCCCCAAGGCGTTCCTCTATCTCCTGTTTAGACTTCTGCCCGAAGTTCCTCAGCGCCAGTAACTCACTCTCTTTCTTACTGATAATCTGTCCTACTGTCTCAATATTGCCGCGTCTCAGGCAATTCATAGTGCGCACCGATAGATTAAGGTCGGTCACCGGCATATCGTATAACTCTGCCGGTATAGATAATCGTACAACCTGTTCCTCTTCATCGGCCCGGGAGACCTGGGCGTAGTCAACAAAAGCAGTCAACTGCTCCACCAAAATAGCCGCGCTACGGGTGAGGGCTTCTACCGGTGATATCGTACCATCCGTCCATATCTCCAGAGACAGCCGTTCACGGCTGGTCACCTCACCAACATGCGTCGGCTCAACGGTAAAATTGACCTTTCGCACCGGTGTAAAGATGGCATCAATAGGAATCACTCCGATAGGCAGATTATCAGTGGATGAAGCCAGCCGATAACCTTCATTTATTTCAACATCCAGTTCCACATACAGTCTCGCTTCAGGCGAATCCAGAGTGGCTAAGTATAGTTCCGGATTAGCAATGCTAAGGTCAGTCGACGGCCTGATGTCCGAAGCGTAAACACGTCTCTCCCCCTCTGCCTCCAGTATCAATTTACCCGGCTGTCCGGAAAGGGAGCTGATTCTCAACTCTTTAAAATTAAGAATCAGCTCAGTAACATCTTCTTTTACGTAAGGAATAGTGGAGAATTCGTGCTGTATTCCCTCAATCATAACCCCGGTTACCGCTGCCCCGGGGAGGTAGCTGAGCAGTACTCTGCGCAGGGAATTCCCCAGAGTAACGCCGAAGCCCTTTTCCAGCGGCTCAGCCAGAAACTGACCAAAATTCTCCTTACTCTCAACACAGGTAATCTTCGGTATCACTAGGCGAGACAAAACGCTCCCTCCTTATCAACTGACTTATCGTGAATAGAACTCGACTATCGTCTTCCCCTCAAATTTGGCCTCAATTTCATCAGGGATAGGCAGCGACACCACCTGGCCAACCAGATTCTGCTTGTCCAGACTCAACCAGCTCGGTATGAATTTAGCGTCGATATTCTCAGCCACTTCCTTATAATACCCTGTTCTGGTGCTGCTCTCTCGCCAGGAAATGCTATCACCATCCTTAACCAGATAGGAAGGTATATTATTCTTACGACCATTGAGCTTGATATGTCCATGACGGACTACCTGCCGGGCTTGAGCACGAGAATCAGCGAAGCCCAACCGATATACTACATTATCAAGCCGCCGCTCCAGCAGCACGATAAGATTCTCTCCAGTGATGCCCTGCTGCCTCGTGGCCTGAGCAAACAACCTCCGGAACTGACCCTCCATAATGCCATAGGTATAACGGGCCTTTTGCTTTTCTCTTAATTGAAAACCACGGTCAGAAATCCGCCGTCTCCGTCCGGTACTCTGCTGTCCAGGTGTCTTCGCCCGCCTATCAACGGAACACTTAGGGGTAAGACACCGTCCACCCTTAAGCATTAACTTTTCACCGCTACGCCGACACAAACGACAGACTGCTTCAGTATATCTTGCCATTTCTTACCCTCTATACCCGTCTTCTTTTTGGAGGACGACAGCCATTATGAGGAAGAGGAGTCACATCCTTGATGCTGGTAACGTAAAGGCCGGAGCTTTGCAGAGAACGAATCGCTGCTTCACGACCACTACCTGGCCCTTTAACATAAACCTCTACCTGACGTAAGCCATGTACCATGGCTTTCCTTGCCGCGTCACGAGCCGCCACCTGAGCTGCATAAGGAGTACCTTTACGAGAGCCCTTAAACCCAGCCGTTCCCGAGCTTGCCCAAGAGATCACATGCCCCTCCGGGTCGGTGAGGGTAATGATAGTATTATTGAACGTAGACTGGATATAGGCCTTTCCCGACGGAATGGACTTTTTCTCCCGTCTCCGGACTCTGGTACGCTTCTTCTCTGCCATTCTTACCTCCTACTTGATATCTAATAAAACCGGTTATTTCTTGGTCATGCCGCGTTTCTTACCTCTACCGGCGACAGTCTTCTTAGTACCACGACGGGCACGGGCATTAGTCCGTGTTCGCTGCCCTCTAACCGGCAGGCTATGCCGATGCCTGAGGCCGCGATAGCTACCAATTTCAATAAGGCGCTTAATATTGAAGTTGACCTCTTTCCTGAGATCCCCTTCAACCTTATACTCGCGGTCAATAACCTCCCGGAGACGGTTAACCTCATCTTCAGTAAGACTATCCGCCTTGGTATCGGCGCTAATACCTGTCCGAACCAGAATCCTCCGGCTCAACTCAGGACCAATACCATAGATATACTGCAACGATACCCAAATCTGCTTGTTTTTTGGTATATCTACACCAGCTATACGTGGCATTAAGACCCCTCCTTAATCCGACAGGTAAATCAGCCCTGCCTCTGCTTATGCCGGGGGTTGGTACAAATAACCCTGACCACCCCCCGCCGCTTAATCACCTTACACTTCTCACATCTAACTTTAACCGAAGATCTAACTTTCATCACGAATTCCTTACTTATTGCTTTAAGCGATAGGTAATTCTACCCCGACCCAGATCATAGGGAGAAAGCTCTACTATCACCCTATCACCCGGTAATACCCTGATATAATGCAACCTTATTTTCCCCGAAATATGCGCCAGCACCTGATGCCCGTTAGATAGCTCAACACGAAACATAGCGTTAGGCAGAGGCTCCAACACCGTCCCCTCAACCTCAATAGCCTCCTTCTTAGGCATATGCTACCTCTCTAGACAACAGTCAGCACCTCCGCTTCAGCATCGGTAATGGCAATGGTATGCTCAAAATGCGCGGAAAGACTACCATCAGCCATAGATACCGTCCAGTGGTCTCTGCCAAGCCGGGTCTGCCAATCGCCCATGCTCACCATAGGCTCAAGAGCAAGTACCATGCCTTTTTTCAGCACCGGCCCCGTTCCCGGTTGTCCGAAGTTAGGTATCTGAGGCTCTTCGTGCATCTGACGGCCGATACCATGACCGGTATACTCCCGGATTACGGAATAGCCTTCTGACTCCGCACAGCTCTGGATAGCAGCGGAAATATCTCCCAGCCTCGCCCCGGCATAAGCCTTGGCAATACCAGCTTCCAGAGCATCCTTAGTGGTCTCGATAAGACGCTTAGCCTCCGGTTTAACCTCACCGACACTCACCGTTACTGCTGCATCCCCCTGAAAGCCGTCATAAATCGCACCGAAGTCAAGGGATACTATATCACCTTCCGCCAAAACCCGCTCCCCAGGAATCCCGTGCACTATCTCGTCATTTACCGATACACAGAGATTAGCCGGGAAACCATGATATCCCTTAAACGACGGTTTAGCTCCCAATTTCTTTAATTCTCTCACAGCGATAACATCCAACTCTTTAGTCTTCATCCCTGGCCTTATTGCTCCGCTTAATACTTCCAGCACAATGGCTACTACCCTGCCCGCTCGACGCATTGCTGCGATCTCACGCTCTGACTTAATCACAATACCCATTGCTCAGCGACCCTTCTCCAGAGCCGCGACAATCCTCTTCCCGGTATCTTCTACACTTCCCTCCCCATCTATCTCGACCAGCTTACCAGTTCTAACATAATAATCAATAAGGGGAGCCGTCTCGGTAAAGTATACCTTAAGCCGCTTCTTTACTGTTTCCGGAGTATCATCAGGACGCTGATATAGCTCACCACTGCACCTATCACATCTGCCCTTAACCCGGGGAGGAGAACTTACCTCATGATATGGCACCTGGCAATTACGGCAAATCCAACGCCCGCTCAAGCGCTGCAGGAGCACCTCCGGAGAAACCTTGATATACACTACACTATTGATAGCTCTGGAACTGCCGGCCAAAGCCTTGTCCAGCGCTTCAGCCTGCGGCAGGTTCCTGGGAAAACCATCGAGGACTACTCCGGACTCATTGCTCAAAACGGCCAAACGCTCAAGCACCATTTTTGTGGTTATCTCGTCAGGAACCAGCACCCCCTTCTCCATATAGGACCTGGCCTGCTTACCCAACACGGTATTCTGCTCCAATGCCTGACGGAAGAGGTCACCGGAAGCAATATGAACCAGATTCAGGTTTTGCGCCAGATAGGCGGCCTGCGTCCCTTTACCGGCACCGGGAGCCCCCAAAAGAATAATATACACCGTACCCTCTCTTAATAAAGAATCCTTCAAACGCAGCCAAGCTGCCTATTTGATAAAGCCTTCGTATCGGCGCATAACCAGCTGCGCTTCAATCTGCTTCATGGTATCAAGAGCAACACCAACCACGATCAGCAGCCCCATACTGGACAACTGTATCACCTGAATACTAGTAGCCTCCCGGGCCAGGAACGGTACAATCGCCACTACCGCCAGGAACAGGGCACCGGCCCAGGTAATGCGTTTAATAACGGTATCAAGATACTCTTTGGTGTTTTTACCCGGCCGAATACCTGGGATAAATCCCCCTTGCCGCTGCAGCGTGCCGGGTAAGTCCTGCTGCTGGAAAATCACCATGGTATAGAAGAAGGCAAAAGCCATCGTCAGCACAAAATATAGCCCCCAATAAAACAGCCCCATCGGTAGCGCGGCATCTGCACTGAACAAGTTCTGAATATAGTTGGCGAAGTTCGGGTCAGCGCCGGCCGGAGCGACGAAATAACTGGCTATCATACTGGGAAAGATTACTATCGACATAGCGAAGATGAGCGGTATCATCCCGGCTGTGTTTACCCGCAGGGGGATATGGGTCGACCCCGACTGCCGGTACATACGACCACCCTTAAAAACACTCTTGGCGTACTGGACCGGGATACGGCGGTGCGCCTCGGTAAATATGACGATTACCGCGATGACAACTAAAACGATCACGACGTAACCAACAACATTGGGTATACCGACGCTCTGGGCGGCAAAATAACCCTGCTGTACCAAGCTACCCAGACCGGCCACGATACCACCGAATATTATTATCGAGATGCCGTTACCGATGCCATACTCTGTGATGAGCTCGCCCAACCAGACCAGGAACATGGTACCCGCTATCAGCGACAGGACCATCGCCGCCGTGGGCAGAGCAGCCGCGCTGCTGATCACCCCTTCCCGCTGAAGCAATATCATTTGTCCGTAACCGGAAACGCCGGCCATCGGTATGGTCAACCAGTGCGTTATCTGATTGATTCTATTCCTACCCGTTTCCCCCTCCATTGACAGAGCATGTAAACGGGGGATAATAGGCGTGAGCAGCATCATAATAATCGAAGCGGTAATGTAGGGGTATACTCCCATTGCGGCAATACTGAAATTCCTCATCGCACCACCGCTGAACATATCGAGCATGCCCAACATGGCATTTTGCTCAAATAGGTTCTGCAGAGCGACAGAATCTACCCCAGGTAGAGGAATATGAGCCACGAAACGGAAGATTACCAGTATGCCGATGGTAAAGAGAATCCGCCGCCTCAAATCAGGCAAACGGAAGGCATCAAACATTGCCTGGAGCAGTCTTGGTCTGCTAGTCTGTCTCTGCCGCATACCCTACCTCCTCCACAGTACCTCCTGCCGCCTCAATCTTAGCTCTAGCCGCAGCAGAGAACTTGTCCGCCTTTACCAAAAGAGGATAACTGATATCACCACCAGCCAGAATCTTGACCGGGTGCTGCAACGACTTTATTATCCCGGCGGCAAGCAGCCTCTCCGGCGTTACCTCACTCCCTGCTTCAAAGAAGCTCAGCTTATCCAGATTAACGACGCTATATTCTACCCGGAAAATGTTGGTAAAGCCGCGCTTCCGAGGCAAGCGCCGTATTAAGGGTAGCTGGCCACCTTCGAAGCCAGGTTTCATCCTGTAACCGGAACGGGACTTCTGACCCTTCGAGCCGCGCCCGGAATAGGTGCCATGACCGCTACCATTGCCACGCCCAACCCGTTTCCGTTCTTTTCTGGAACCAGGAGCTGGAGATAGTTCATTCTGCCTCACGAGCTTGTTTCCTCCACCTTAACCAGATGTCTTACTTTATTAATCATACCCCGGACTACGCCGCTGTCAGCGTGAACAACGCTCTGATTTAGTCGGCGCAGACCAAGAGCCTTTAGCGTTTGTTTCTGAACCTTGCTGTAACCGATGCCACTCTTGACCCAAACGACACGGAATTTAGCCACCGTTTACCACCTCATCTTCAACCCGAGCAACAGGCCGGCGCTTGGCCAGCTCTCCCTTCAGGTCTCTGAGTTTCGTTAGCGCCAGTATAGTCGCTTTCGCCATGTTAACCCGATTAGAGCTACCCAGTGATTTGGTCAGAATGTCCTTAACCCCGGCCGACTCCATAATAACCCGGACGCTACTACCGGCAATGATACCCGTACCTGGCGCCGCCGGCTTCAGCAAGACCCTGGTAGCACCAAACTTGACCACTATCTCATGAGGAATAGTAGACCCTGCCATCGGTACCTTAATCAAGTTTCTTCTGGCGTTCGCATTAGCCTTATTAATTGCCAACGGTACTTCCTTAGCCTTGCCCGTACCAACGCCAACATATCCGTTACCATCGCCAGTTACTACCAGAGCGCTAAAACTGAGGCGCTTACCCCCCTTCATCACCTTAGAGACGCGGTTGACATAGACAAGCTTATCAGTTAATACCAATTCTTCCGGGTTTATCTTGCTTACCAACTCTTTCACCTAATCAGGAACCACCTTTCTAAAACTTCAACCCACCCTGTCGCGCTGCTTCAGCCAGAGCCTTAACTCGACCGTGATATTTATACCCACCACGGTCAAAAACCACCTGCGTTATCCCCTGCTCCAGAGCACGCTTGGCCATCAGAGAACCAACAAGCTCAGCCTTACCCGACTTATTCCTACCGTTTGCTTCACCTTTTACTTCCTGGTCAAGTGTTGAAGCACAGGCCAGGGTATGTCCGCTCGAATCATCAATAATCTGAGCATAGATATGACTCAAACTTCGGAAAACACACAAGCGCGGTCTATCGATAGTGCCGCTTAACCTGGCTCTAACCCGAGCATGTCTGTTCTTACGTGCTGCCCCTGGTTCAATTTTACCCATCTTGTTGCTCCATCACCCCTTACTTAGCAGCCTGCTTGCTTTTACCCGGTTTCAAGCGAACGTACTCACCAGCGTAACGGATACCCTTACCCTTATAAGCATCAGGCGGACGAATAGCCTTAATCTCAGCCGCCATCTGACCAACCACCTCTTTATCAATCCCGCTTATCTTAATGCGATTGGCCGCTTCAGCATTCAGAACCACACCGGGCAGGGGAGATACCTCCACCGTGTGAGAAAAGCCAATACGGAACACCAGATTATCCCCCACCTTTTCCGCCCGGTAACCTACGCCAACTATTTCCAGGTTCTTCTCAAAGCCACTGGATACTCCCACCACCATATTAGCCAATAGGCTCCTTGTCAAGCCATGCAAGGAACGATGTTCCCTATTATCGCTGGGGCGTGATACGGTCAGGATACCGTCGCTTAAGGTGATCGACATATCAGGGCTAAAACTACGCGAAAGCTCACCCTTAGGTCCGACTACAGTAACCCTGTTGCCTTCAATATTTACCGCCACGCCCTGTGGCACAGTTATTGGCATCCGCCCCACTCTAGACATCTAAATTAACCTCGCCGCTGAATTAGTAAACATAGCACAATAGCTCACCACCGACACCCTTACGCCAAGCCTGCTGTCCCGTCATGACACCATCAGGCGTGGAAAGGATAGCAACACCCAGTCCTCCGTAAACACGGGGGATTTCCTTATGCCCGGCATACACTCTCAATCCGGGTTTACTCATCCGCTCCAAACCGGAAAGGACCGGGCAATTCCTATCATCATATTTGAGGCTAATCTTAATCACCCGGTGTCCCCCCCCCTTGATTACCTCATAGTCATTGATGAAACCCTCCGTTTTAAGTATGGTAGTAATAGCCAGCTTCATCTTTGATGATGGTACCAGAACGAAGTCATGCCTTGCCATAATGGCATTACGTATTCGGGTTAACATATCAGCAATTGGGTCAGAAACAGTCACTCACACCCCCTCGGTCTATGCTTATTCTCTCAAACGTCCACTACCAGCTCGATTTCCTTACCCCGGGCACCTGACCAGCAAGTGCCAGCTTGCGGAAACAAATGCGGCACAGACCAAAACGACGCATATAGGCACGGGGCCGGCCACACAGGTAGCAACGGTGATACTGCTGTACCATGTATTTTGGCTGGCGCTTGGACCTTACAACTATTGATTTCTTAGCCATCTATCTCAACACCTAATCCTTACTAAAGGGCATACCTAACAACTCCAGCAAATGCCGGCCTTCCTCATCTGTCTTTGCCGTAGTAACAACCGAGATTTCCAGTCCGCGTATTTTGTCTACCTTGTCGTAATCCACCTCAGGAAAAACGATCTGCTCGTTAAGACCCAGGGTATAGTTGCCCCGACCGTCAAAGGCGTTCCGGGGAACCCCCTGAAACTCACGACGACGGGACAGAACAGCATTAACCAGCTTATCAAAAAACTCGTACATGCGTTCTCCACGCAAGGTTACCTTAAGCCCGATCGGCATACCCGTTCTTAACTTAAAGGCAGCGATAGATTTCTTAGCCCGGGTAATTACCGGATGCTGCCCCGAAATAGCCACCAGATCGCTCTCCGCGGCCTCAATAGCTTTGGCGTTCTGAATTGCCTCCCCCAGCCCGATGTTGAGCACCAACTTCTCCAGACGGGGTATCTGCATTACGTTACGATATCCGTAAAGCTTCATTAGACCAGGAATGACTTCTTTTTTGTACCTTTCTCTAAGTCGCGACACTTATTCAATCACCTCATGACAAACACGACATATACGCACTTTTCGCCCGTCTTCCAGAAAGCGGAAACCGACGCGGGTGGGATGATTACACCGACTACAAAGGAGCATAACATTCGACACAGTGATTTGTGCCTCCTGCTCTATGATACCAGCCTGCTTGACCCGGCCGGTAGCCCTGGCGTGTTTTCTGATAAAGTTGATCCCCTCGACTACCAGCGTGTTATTCTTAGGATAAGCAAAACGCACCTTACCCTTTTTACCCCTGTCCTTACCGGCAATGACCAGTACGGTATCATCCTTTCTAATCTTCACTTTCCCATACCTCACAATACTTCAGGAGCCAGCGAAATAATCTTGGTAAAATTCTTATCGCGCAACTCCCTGGCGACCGGCCCAAATATCCGGCTCCCCTTGGGGTTATTCTTATCGGTCAGAATCACCGCCGCATTTTCATCAAACTTGATATAAGAGCCATCCGGACGGCGATACTGTCCGGTACTACGAACAATAACCGCCTTGACTACTTCCCCCTTCTTCACCAACCCTCCCGGTATCGCTCTTTTCACCGAAGCGACAATAACATCACCGACTCGAGCGTACTTTCTCACGCTGCCCGGTATATTAATACACATAAGCTGCCGGGCCCCGGTATTATCGGCCACCTTTAATCTGGTTTGTGGTTGAATCATATTACTCCACCCTGAAAACTTCAGGCTATTTCCTTAGGCTGAAGTTCAACTATATTTCCCTTAGTGATGACCTCAGCTACCCGCCACCTCTTTAACCGCGAGAGCGGACGAGTCTCTTCAATCCTGACTATATCACCCAAACCACATTTATTACCCTCGTCATGGGCCTTATATTTGACCGCTCTCTTCATCGTCTTCTTATATAACGGATGGCGTCTGGGAGTTTCTACCGCCACCAGCACCGTTTTGTCCATCCGGTTGCTCACAACACAACCGACCCTTGTTTTTCGTTTAACTTCCATAGCCCTAAACCTACCTTACTCCTAACTCTCTCTCCCTGATTACGGACTTTATTCGGGCAATCTTTTTCTTGATCATCGGGATTTCACGATGGTTGGTCAACTGCCTGGTGGACAGTTTAAGACGACAACTAAAAAGCGCCTCGTAAGCCGACTCTAATTGCTTCTTCAATTCCTCATCACTGAGAATCCTGATTTCTTCGACCTTCAAATCTACACCATTCCCTTATTTTACAGAATCAACGCCGGCACCCGCTCCGGAATCGTTGACAACAAACTTGGTACTGATTGGTAGCTTATATGAAGCCAACCGCATAGCCCCCTTGGCCACCTCCTCAGTAACACCCCCCATCTCAAACAGTATTCTCCCGGGCTTGACCACAGCTACCCAGTGGTCTACCGGTCCCTTACCTGAGCCCATGCGGGTCTCGGCCGGCTTCGCCGTAACCGGCTTGTCCGGGAATATACGTATCCATATTTTACCACCACGACGCACATAATGGGTCATCGCCCGCCGCGCAGCCTCAATTTGACGATTAGTGAGCCAGGCACACCCTGCTGCCTGCAATCCGAAACTGCCGAAAGCAACCGTGTTCCCTGCCTGAGCATTACCGTTACGACGTCCTTTATGAGACTTTCGGTACTTCACCCGTTTAGGTTGTAACATCTTGCTCCTCTACTTCTACAGAGATAGCCGCCTCAGCCTCCGCCTTCTTCTTTTTCCTCACCGGCTTGACCAGCTTCTCTTCAGCTTCCGCCGGAACCGTCTCTACAGCCGCCTCAGCCTCCGCCTTCTTCTTTTTCCTCACCGGCTTGACCGGCTTCTCTTCAGCTTCCGCCGGAACCGTCTCTACAGCCGCCTCAGTCTCCACCTTCTTCTTTTTCCTCACCGGCTTGACCGGCTTCTCTTCAGCTTCCGCCGGGGCTGCCGCTACAACCGCCTCAGTCTCCGCCTTCTTCTTTTTCCTCACCGGTCCGGCCGGCTTCTCTTCAGCTTCCGCCGGAACCGTCTCTACAACCGCCTCAACCCTCTCTTCCAACTCTGGAAACGGTGCTATATGTTCTTCTTCCGATTCCACGGAAGACGACCCTTCTACTCCCCTATCCTCTACCACTCCAGCAAATACCTCTTCCAAAGCTGGGGCAGCAGGTACAGCTTTCTTACTTTCCTCTACATTAGACTCAGGGAAAACATCCCCCTTATATATCCAGACCTTTACCCCGATCCGACCAAGAGTAGTACAAGCCTCGGTAAACCCATAATCAATATCAGCCCGCATCTTGTGCAGAGGCACCTGCCCCTGATGCATCACCTCACGACGGGCTATCTCAACACCACCTAATCGACCCGAACAACAAACCCTGATTCCCCTGGCCCCGGCCTGAATAGTACGGAAGATCGCCTGCTTCATCGCCCTACGGTAAGCAACCCGACGCCCAATCTGTTCGGCCACCGTCATCGCTACCAGATTGGCATCAAGCTCAGGCTGCCTGATTTCCTGAATGTTAAGTTGAACTTTATTCCCGATAAGGCCTTCGAGATATTGCCTCATTTCGTCAACTCTCTGTCCACCACGTCCGATAACAACACCCGGGCGAGCCGTATTAATAGTCACAATTACCTTGTCTCCCTGCCGGTCGGTCTCTACCAGGGAAATCCCGGCGCTGCTATACCTTGAATTGATAGCTTGCCTGAGTTTCAGATCCTCCTGCAGGAATTCTACATAGTGCTTCCCGGAATACCACTTTGCCTGCCAGCTCTTTATAAAACCGATTCTAAAACCCGTCGGATGAACCTTACGCCCCAAGTTTTCCCTCCTCCTCAGCAACGATAACTGTAATATGGCTAGAACGCTTAAGGATAGGGGTGGCCCGCCCCCGAGCGCGCGGACGATACCTCTTCATTGTCCGCCCTGCATCAACGAATATGGCAACAATCTTCAACTGTGGCGACATCTGGAAATTATTCTCAGCATTGAATGCCGCCGACTTTACTGTTTTAGCAATAGCACGGGCCTTCGGCGTCGAAGCAAACTTGAGTACCGCCAACGCCTCGTCTACACTCTTACCCCGCACCACGTTTACCAACGAGCGCAATTTACGGGGTGACACACGTACATTTTTAGCTACTGCTCTTACTTCCATTACACACCATACCTGAACTTAAGTAACCTACGTTTGCTTCCTTGGCTGAGTGGCCTTCTCCGCCTTAGCAACATGGCCCCTGAAGGTCCTGGTTACAGCAAACTCACCCAGCTTATGCCCCACCATATTCTCGGTAATAAAGATAGGCACATGCCTCCGACCATTATGCACCCCGATGGTAAGGCCCACCATCTCAGGCAGTATAGTAGACGAACGCGCCCATGTCTTGATTACCGCCTTCTCACCAGAGCGGGTGAGCATTTCCACCTTCTTCATTAGCTTAGCATTAACAGCGGGCCCTTTTTTAGTTGACCTCGACATATCGCTCCACCTTTATTTGACTATTTCCCCCGGCGCTTGACTATCATCTTATCAGAAGCCTTCTGCTTACGAGTCCTGTAGCCCAGTGCCGGTTTGCCCCACGGTGTCTTGGGTCCGGGCATTCCTATCGGACATCTGCCCTCCCCACCACCATGAGGATGGTCATTCGGATTCATCGCAGAACCCCTGACCTCAGGACGCCGTCCCAACCACCTTTTCCGCCCCGCCTTACCTAATTTAATGCCCCTATGGTCAACATTACCCACCTGACCAATAGTAGCCATACAATCACCAAGAACACGCCTCACTTCACCGGAGGGCAATCGGATCAGAACATATTTACCCTCTTTAGCCATTAGCTGGGCACCAGCTCCGGCACTACGCACTAACTGAGCCCCTTTACCCATTTGCATCTCAATATTATGCAACAACGTACCGCTCGGTATTGATTTCATAGGCAGAGTATTACCCGGCTTTATCTCGGCATCTGCACCCGACTTTACGACATCACCCACTTTTAGATCTAAAGGCGCCAGGATATAGCGCTTCTCGCCATCGGCGTAGTAAATAAGTGCAATATTAGCCGAACGATTCGGGTCATATTCAATAGCCGCAACCCTTCCCGGGACACCAATCTTATCACGCATAAAATCAATGATACGGAGCCGCCGCTTAGCACCCTGACCCCGATGTCGGACTGTTATTCTTCCCTGACTATTACGCCCACCCCGCTTCTTAAGCGGTAACAGCAGCGATTTCTCCGGTTTACTCTTGGTTATTTCTTCAAAAGTAGAACCACTGGCACGCCGCCTACCGGGCGAGGTCGGATGATATACCTTTAGTGCCACTCAATCTCCCCCTTAATATTAAACCCCTTCGAAGAACTGGATATTATCCCCTGGCTGAAGGGTGACTATTGCCTTTTTCCATGACCTGGTCAGCACCTGACGTCTCCCCACTATCCGGCTTTTGCCGCTAACTGAAATCACATTAACTGCGGTAACCTTAACCTTAAAAGCCTTCTCAACAGCCTCTTTAACCTGCAGTTTGTTGGCATCACCAGCCACCTCAAAGGCATATTTGCCCTGAGATTGAAGACTGGTATTCTTCTCAGTTATTAGCGGACGGCACAACACTTGGTAAGGGTGCACTGTTTCCTCCTTGCAACGACCGGATCCCCCATAACCGCTCTGCCTTTCGCACCGCAGACTCACTCATCAGTAATACCCGATGAGAAAGGATATCAACCACATTGAGCAGTTCAGCCGGCAGTGTTTTTACCTCGGGCAGATTACGGGCTGATTTAACAACATTAACCTCCGGCTCACCGATAACTATCAGGGTTGAAGAGGCCACGCCCAGAGCCGCCAGCATACGCGTCACTTCCCTGGTTTTAGGCTCATCAAATTCAAGTTTTTCCAGGACTTTAAGCTCACCATCTCTGGCCCGTGCCGAAAGCATACACCGTAGCGCCAATTGACGCATCTTCTTCGGCATCGCCTGCCGGTAACTCCTCGGTTTAGGTCCAAAAACAACGCCACCTCCCCGGCGAAGGGGTGAACGTCGGCTGCCGGCTCGAGCGGAACCGGTATGCTTCTGACGATACAACTTCCGGCTAGAGCCGGTTACTTCACCACGGGTCTTGGTACTGACTGTACCCTGACGAGCATTTGCCTGCTGCCGCACCATCGCCTGGTGCACCACAGCTTCATTAAACGGCACCGCGAAAACCCGGTCGCTCACCTCAATACTTTTTACTATCTCCCCGGTAAGACTATAGACTGGAATCTGCACGGTCTTACTTCCTTCCGCCTGACTTTCTTATTAACAGCAATCCGTTGCTAGCACCAGGTACCGCTCCCTTGACCAACAGCAGGTTACGCTCCGGATCAGTCTGAAATACCTCCAGCTTACGCACGGTAACCCGCTGATGGCCCATATGACCGGCCATCAGTGTCCCTCTCAAAACCCTGCCCGGAGAAGTAGTAGCACCGATAGAACCCGGATGACGGTGCCGATCCGACTGTCCGTGCGTCTTCGGCCCGCCGGCAAAGCCATGCCGCTTCACAACACCGGCGAAGCCTTTACCCTTGGACACCCCGGTAACATCAACCAGGTCACCCTCCTGAAACAGGCTAACATCAATCTTATCCCCTACCTGAACACCATCAATATCATCGGTCTTAAATTCCCTCAGGTACCGAAACTGACCCAAATCCTTGAGGTGCCCCCGCTGAGGAGAACTAAGCCGCTTCGCCTGACCAAACCCGATCTGAAGGGCATTATACCCCTCCCTGGCCATCGTCTTAACCTGCACTACAGCACACGGGCCGGCCTCAATAGCAGTTACCGCCTCCACCCTCCCGTTGTCCCTAAATATCTGGGTCATGCCCAGTTTTTTACCAATAATACCTTGCGTCATGTCCTCATTCATCCTGGTTTAGTAGATGCATCTCTTATAACCTGATATCTATATCAACCCCCGAGGGCAGGCTCAGCTTGGCCAGAGCGTCTATCGTCTTGGAGGTCGACTCAATAATATCAATCAAACGCTTATGAGTCCGAATCTCAAACTGCTCCTGGGAGTCTTTATCGGTAAAAGTTGAGCGGATAACACTGAACTTTTCAATACGGGTAGGCAGCGGCAACGGTCCGCTAACCACAGCCCCGGTCCGCTCTACCGCCTCGACTATCTGCATGGCAGACAAGTCGAGTATCTTATGGTCAAATCCCTTTAACTTGATACGAATCTTCTGTTTGGGCATAGAACAAACACCCCAGAATCTTTATTAACCTTTATTAAAACCCTAAACCAGCCTGACCAAGCACAACTCTGCCACGCTGTATTTTAAGGTTTTCATCCCGGCTCCGGCAGTGACCTATTCCCTGCCGGCAGTCTTAACCTTCTCTGCCAGCCCCGCCGGCAGCCTATCGTAATGCTCAAACCTCATTGAATGAGTGGCCCTACCCTGAGTCAACGACCTGAGAGCAGAGGCATAACCGAACATCTCCGCCAGCGGTATCAAAGCACGAACAATACTTAACTCATTATTTGTCTCTATCACCTCAACATGGCCGCGTCTCGTGTTAACATCACCGATAATATCACCGAGAAACTCTTCGGGAGTGCTCACTTCCAGCCTCATAACCGGCTCAAGCAAGACCGGCTTGGCCCTGCTGACACAACTCTTCAGGGCTATCGAGCCAGCCATCTTAAAGGCTATATCCGAAGAGTCGACCTCATGGTAACTGCCGTCATAAAGGGTTATCTTAATATCGACTATCGGGTAACCAGCAAACACTCCGGTCTCGACTGCCTCTTTAACCCCAGCCTCTACCGCAGGTATATACTGCTTGGGGATGACTCCGCTCTTAATCTGGTCGACAAACTGGATGCCAGTGCCACGCTCTCCCGGCTCAACCTCAAGATAGACGTGGCCATACTGACCATGACCACCGCTCTGCCTGACAAATTTACCCTCAGACTTGGCCGGTACGGTTATCGTTTCTTTATAAGCAACCCAGGGCCTTCCCACCTTGGCTCCAACCTTAAATTCACTAAACAGTCTGCCTACAATGACCTCCAGGTGGAGCTCACCCATACCAGAAATGACAGTCTGTCCTGTCTCACTATTGTGGTCTACTTTAAAAGTAGGATCCTCCTCGGCCAGTTTGTTTAAGGCCTCTCCTATCCTGTCCTGATCGACCCGGCTCTTAGGCTCGATAGCGACCGAGACCACCGGCTCGGGGAAACGGATAGACTCAAGCAAAATCGGCTTCGAAGCACTGCATAGAGTATCTCCGGTAAAGGTATCCTTAAGCCCCAGGGTAGCTACAATGGACCCGGTGTCCGCCTCCTCTATTTCCTCACGGCGGTTGGCATGCATCAGCAACAGCCGCCCGATCCGTTCTTTTTTATCCCGGGCGGAATTAAAAACCTGAACTCCAGCCCTTACCGTACCCGAATAGACCCTTAAATAGACTAACCGGCCCATAAAAAGATCGGTAACTACCTTAAAAGCCAGTGCGCAAAAGGGAGCGTCGTCCTGAGCCGGACGGGTAACTTCATCTCCCTGCTTGGTAGTAACGGCCCTTACCGGCGGCACATCCAGCGGAGAAGGAAGATAGTCCGCCACAGCATCGAGCAGCAACTGAATCCCCTTGTTCCTCAGGGCGCTGCCACAGAGAACAGGCACGCCCCGATTGGCCAGGGTCACCTTTCTCAACGCTGACCTCAACATATCAGGAGCAATCTCCTTACCGTCAAGATAGGCCTCCATAACATGGTCATCAACCTCGGCCACTTTCTCGATTAACTCCTTACGAAACTGGCTGCACCTTGCCCGCTCCGACTCCGGAACAGGCATCCCCTCCGGCTCTGAATCGGGGTTGCCATCAAAACACCATAACTTATTCTCTACTATGTCAATAACACCCGTAAATGACGACTCAGCGCCTAAAGGCAGCTGAACCACCAGGGGATTGGCTTTCAAACGCTGTTCGATCATAGATAAGACACGCCGAAAGTCAGCACCAATCCGATCCATCTTATTGATAAAGCAAATTCGGGGTACATGGTACCGGTCGGCCTGCCGCCAGACGACCTCCGACTGGGCCTCAACCCCGGCAACACCGTCAAAGACCACCACTCCTCCATCAAGTACCCGCAGACTGCGCTCGACCTCGGCAGTGAAATCAACATGACCGGGAGTATCGATGATATTTATACGATGCCCTCCCCACAAGCAGGTAGTGGCTGCCGCCGTAATCGTAATACCTCGCTCCCTCTCCTGATCCATCCAGTCCATCACGGCAGTACCCTCATGCACCTCACCAATCTTATAGGTGCGCCCGGTGTAGTAAAGTATTCTTTCCGTGACGGTAGTCTTACCGGCATCAATATGAGCGATAATAGCTATGTTTCGTATACGGTCTAAGGGAAAACTTCTCGGCTTAGCCATATCCTCTACTCTACACTTTACTGGTATTGAGTTATTCACTAAAGTACTGGAGCAACTAATTTTAATTACCCCCTCACCAACGATAATGGGCAAAGGCCTTGTTAGCCTCGGCCATCTTATGGGTATCCTCTCTTTTCTTGACAGTGACACCCTGCCCCTTAGCAGCATCACCAAGCTCAGCAGCCAGCCGCTCCGCCATAGGCTTACCTTTCCTGGCTCTAGTCGACTTTGCCAGCCAGCGCAAAGCCAGGGAAAGGCCACGATCGGAACGCACCTCTATCGGCACCTGATAGGTAGCACCACCAACCCGGCGCGCCTTAACCTCAAGCAAAGGAATGGTATTCTTCAGCGCCTGCTCCAAAATAGAGACCGGATCTTTCGACTCCTGCTGCTCCAGAATCTGCAGGGCACCATACACAATCTTCTCCGCCTTACTCTTCTTACCGTCCAGCATTATCCGGTTAATCAACCTAGACACGTTAACGCTGCTATACCTAGCATCAGGAGCCATCTCTTTTTTGATAACTCGGGCTCGCCTTGGCATATTACCCCCTTAAATCAGGAAGCCTCAGCCGTCGCTTTGGCTCGTTTACTTCCATACTTACTACGACCCTGGCGGCGATTAGATACGCCACTGGCATCCAGGGCTCCACGGACGATATGATACCGGACACCCGGCAAATCCCTCACCCTGCCGCCACGAATCAGGACTACCGAGTGTTCCTGCAATTCATGCCCCTCGCCGGGAATATAGGCCAGTACCTCCATGTGGTTAGTCAGACGCACCTTAGCAATCTTACGCAATGCCGAGTTGGGCTTCTTCGGAGTAGTGGTTTTGACATAGATACAAACCCCGCGCTTCTGCGGAGAGCCTTTCCCGGCTACCCTCTTATTCTTCAGGGAATTATAGATAAAGCGCAATGCCGGCGTCCTGGTCTTCTTGGTAACCCTCTTACGCCCCTTACGAATAAGCTGATTGACTGTAGGCAACTATCTCCTCCTATATCCCCACAATTTTAATGGATGAGCTTTAGCTCATCCATTAAGATACAAACGATAGATCGAGCGGTAAAGCCCAATCTATCCTCTCCTATCTGTAACCGCCGAAAGCTAACGTATGAGTCTAACACAGCCAGAAAGAAAATGTCAACATCCATACAGAGGGTATTCAAGGTATTCCACACCCCCATCCCCGGCATCTTCTCGTCCTGAATTAAGGAAAGGGCAAGGAAATACCCCGATACTATAGCTAGTCTATATTCTCGTTCTGGTAGGCACCCTGATAACCCTCGGTCTCGCCGCTCAGCCACAGGAAGACAAGCTGAACAACCCTGGCATCCTTCTGTAAACGAAACCCCTGTGAATTATAGACCACCATCAGCGACTGGGAACGGCCACAGTAGCCGGCATCCCATACCGCGGTACCCACGGTAACCCCGCAACGGAGCAGGCTCGACCGGGGTCTGGCCAGTGCCATAACATTGTTGGGCAGGTGCACAATCTCATTATAGGTAATCAGGTAGATGCCGGGTATCAAATCAATAAAACCCAGTCCATCAAAGGCCAGTGGTGCCAATCCCGGCAGCTGCCTCTCGGCATTCTTCACCGCTATTTTACCCGACGATTCAAGTAAGGCCACCTCACGCAGGGTCAGATCAATACCGTTCGGCTGGACCTGCTCATCAAGGTTCAGGTAGCTCTCAACCAGAGGCGGTTTCCGGTCAAGCAACCTGTAGATTTCCTGTCGTGACAAAACAGCTGACATCACAAAACTTCCTTCCCCTCACTAATCGTCAAGAAACCGCCACGAATCGCAGCATTGTTCATCTTCGCCAAAAACATGGTTTATCCCTCTTTTCGCCGAATACTATGGAAAGACCCCTGCCCGCTATCCCGGGTGCCTTAAGTGCGATTTGATCGCTTTCCTGGTTTCTTTTACGATTGCGTCGTGATGCCTTTTACCCGTCCTTACGGCAAAGGAATCAACGACTATTCCGGAACGCTTCTGCACCTTTAAAGTGATATTACTGACCGCCTTCCTATATTCCTCACCACCCATAGTGAAGAAAACGATTACCTTCCTATTCTTGAAATCCGTACTGCTAATGAAAGCATTCATTGCCGGCACCGGTCTTGATGCCCAGACAGGAGAACCCAGGAATATCAAATCGTAGTCATGCACATCCAACGCAACCGGTTTTATCTCGCTGCACTTGTCCCTGAACGCCGCGAAACCACCGGTCATATAGGCAAGGAACCTGTTTCTCTTCCTTGTTTCTTCCACTCTGCAGAGGTCCGCTTTCAACTCCTTCGCCATCGTTTTAGCTACTATTTCCGTATTACCAGACAACGAATAGAATACTACAAGCTTTTTCATAGTACCTCCTCGACAGCATTGACAACGGCTGGATTTGAACCGGCGGCCGGAGTCTTGGCCGGTCAGCTTCAGTCAAATTCAGGATGCTTTTTTGATTATTTTATTCCCTTCACGCGACCATTTCATAGATAAATAATCGCTCGCGTCAAGAAGGCCCTGGAGAGTCTTATATTGAGAAGCACTAAGCTTATCAACACCGAGAATCTTTGCCACCTGTAAAGCAGCTATCGGGCCGGGAATAAAGCCATCGTGCTGATTAGCTCGCTTCGACCATTCTCTATCAACCTGCTCTGCCAAATCCTTAATCGGTAAATGCACAGCAGTAAGAGACTCTTCCGCAGGCTCAATTTCCACGTCGCCAGGGCCCTTTGGCCGAATAAGCCTTAAGCTTGAGGAAGCTTCCAGAAACTTAGTAAAGGTAGAATGCCCGTAAGAACGGTAGTCGAAGCTCGGGTCCAGACGTAGAATTGTTTGGTGCAGTTTGCTTCCTAACACTCTGCCATGCTCATTGATAGATGCCATTAGAGCTCGCTTAATGATATTTTCTATCTCCCTTTCCCGAGCAGGTGACGGCCCTTTAGTTTTACTGATACTCTTATCTAAATCGAGGTCCAGGTACCGATCGCACGCTTTTATGAGAGTATTCGGTGCCTTCTTCTTCTCTCCCGCGCCGAATACCGTCTTTCCCGCCGAGCGCAACTTACTAACGAGGGGAACAAAGTCGCTGTCTGCGGACACGATAACAAAGGTATTTACCGGAGACGTATAAAGCAGATCTACCGCATCGATTACCAATCTGATATCGCTGGAATTCTTGCCACCCGATTTCGACCGGAATAACTGGATGGGTTCAATGCCCAGTTCAAAAAGCTGGTCGCGTTTATTTTTCTCAACGGACCAATCCGCATACGCTCTCTTTACGATTATTCTGCCGACATCGGATATTTGGTCGAATAGCCACTGAATTGAGCCTAAACCAACGTTCTCCAGATCAATCAGTACTGCGATTTGTCTATCAATAAACTGCTCCCTATTATCCATATCAAGCTACCTCCTCATGCTCATATTGACCAAATAATATATCCTGGCTCCCGAATTTTCAAGAAACAATAATAAGATGTCTATTAGATCAGGGCTATCCCCGTATTTATCCCGGTCTGCTTGATACATATGGTAGACTCCGTAGAGGGGCAAGAATGAACTTTAAGGTAAGTAAGTAATATGATATATTCAAGTATCGATATCATGATGATTGGTCAGAAGGTTAAGAAATGAAGCCAGACCCGATTGAAATTAACGAGGACATACTGCAAACAATCGGGAATACTCCTATGGTCAGGATCAACAGGTTAAACCCGAACAGTAACGCTACGATATATGCCAAACTCGAAGGGCTAAATCCCACCGGAAGCATAAAAGACAGGATTGCCTTGGAGATGATCCAGCAAGCTGAGGCGGAGGCCAAACTGACAAAAGGGAAAACCATCATTGAGCCAACCTCGGGAAATACCGGGGTGGCACTGGCGATGATCGGAGCAATAAAGGGCTACCGGGTCGAAATAGTAATGAGCGATACCGTCTCTGTAGAGAGAATACAAATGATCAAAGCATTCGGTGGCAAGGTGACTCTGACCGAAGGCAAACTAGGCACCGACGGAGCCATTATGAAAGCAAGGGAATTGGTCAGAGAACACCCCGAGAAGTATTTCATGCCGGACCAGTTTTCCAACGAATACAACAAGCTTGCTCACTACAGGATGACCGGAGAAGAGATATGGAAACAGACTAACGGCAAGATAGACTATTTTGTTTCATCGATCGGAACCTCGGGTACAATTATGGGGGTGGGGAAAGCCCTCAAGAGACATAACCCACAAATCAAGGTAGTCAGTGCACATCCGGTAAAGGGACATTATATCCAGGGACTCAAGAATATGGAAGAAGCAATCGTCCCCTCACTATATGACCCGTCTCAGATCGACATCACCATCATGATAGAGACGGAGCAAGCCTATGAGACGGCCAGACAAATTGTCAGAAACGAGGGGATTTTCGTCGGGATGAGCAGCGGCGCGGCAATGTATGCCGCTGTCGAAATCGCCAGGCAAATAGAGGCGGGCACAGTAGTGGTTATCTTTCCGGACCGGGGAGAGAAATACTTAAGTACCAAACTATTTAGCGTATAGAACAGGAATCATAAATATATAATGGTAGCAGAAACATAAGGAGGACCGGAATGTGGAAAGATTTTAAGACCTTCATTATGAGGGGCAATGTGGTCGACATGGCCGTCGGTATCATTATCGGTATTGCTTTCGGTGCTATCGTTAATTCAGCGGTCAAAGACATCATCATGCCGCCAATCGGAATGGCCCTCGGTAATATGGACTTCGCCAATCTTTTTACAGTGCTTAAATCGGGCAGTGTCCCGGGGCCATATCTGACTCTTGCCGACGCCCAGGCAGCCGGAGCAGTCACCATCAACTACGGACTATTCGTCAACACTATCGTCAACTTCTTGATAGTAGCCGCGGTCGTCTTCTTTCTTATCATTCGACCGATAGCCCGTATGCAAGCAAAGAAGAAGGCCGCTGAAGCACCGGCGCCGATAACCAAGGAATGTCCTTTTTGCTTCACCAGCATTCCCATTAAGGCAACCCGCTGTCCGAATTGCACTTCACCGTTAACCGGAAACTAGGAATCAGGATAAAGTACTATCGGCTGACTTGAGGGCACTTAACGGCCGGAGTGATGGTATTACTCTTTGAGCCAGGCTGACCCGGCTTGATAACCTGCTATCATTGAGCCGGTAGCCCGGGTGAGTTGTGCGATGACCCCGGAGGTCCGGCCTGTAATTTATACCAACCTATAACCGAAACACCTTCGACGGCGTGCCGGACCACGAGCGTCTCTGGAACATGGTCATCTCATAAGGGACCAGTCTCTCTCGAAACACCCTGTCCTGTAATTCGAGAACATAGTTATAGTCTATCTCGCAATAGTACCGGTACCAGTCCCGTATCATGCACGCGACCTGGAAAAGGTAATCTTCGTTACCAAAATCCTTATATTTCTCCTTAAGGTCAGGATGCTCCCGCAGCATTCTGTTCGCCTTGGAGCCGGCAAAAGGCATCAAGCTTCCCCACTCGAACCGGTCAAAGTTATCAAATTCGGTAAGTCTTTTTAGAAAATCGATCGTCCTCTCTAAGCTTTCTTTACTCTCACCCTGTACTCCGACTACGACACCGGCTATCACGCCAATCCTGTATTTCTGTAACAAATCCATAGCTCTTATATTATCCTCGAGGGTTGCCCTCTTGTTCATACTCTCCAACATCTTAGGGTCACCCGATTCCATACCGACAAAGACGCTGACACAGCCAGAATCGGCAAGCAGCCGGGCAGTCTCCTCATCAATGTCTTCGGCATCTACATAGTTGGTGTAATGTATGTTCAGTCCTTTCGGTTTTGCCGCGCAGAAGGCCTTGAACCACTCTTTATCCCCGACAAAGTTATCCGACGGGTCCCAGATAAAATCTACCCGGTATTTCTCGACCAGGGATGAAATCTCGCCCCAGACAAGCTCAGGGTTCCTCAATCGTAAATCATAATAAGGAATCGAACAGAACACACAACCACCCTCTTCCTGCGAACGCCAGAGGCATCCCTTCTGAGAATAGATGTTCATCGGTCTCCTGAAGGGCTCACAGATGGGATACTCAGGATCCTTGCTGTTTTTGAAATATGTCTCCATGTCCAGAAGATCCCTGTCCGGAACGGGAAGCTCGTCAAGACAGGGCAGTTTTATCGGGTTTGCCTTGATCTCACCATTGGCGCGATAAACAAGGTTCTCTATCGAATTCAATGGCTCAGCGGCAACATACTTCGATAAGGCAATCTCTCCATCATATCGAACGACAGCATCCACGAAGTCGTAGTATCTTAGAATCTCCCCGGCCAGCGGAGTCGCCGCAGCCCCTCCCAGGACCACTCTCGCCCCTTTCCCCTTGGCAAGTTTAGCCAGTTCAATGGCATAGTCATAACCCCCCGCAGTTGTTGATATTCCGACCAGATCCGCGTCAATCCTGTTCTTCACTGCCTCCAGAGTCAGGGCATTGTTCCCGTCCAGAATCTCGACATCGATACCGGGATTATTCTTTCTGATATAGGTCCCCACGGACAAAATACCCAGAGGCTGGGGCCATCTGGCAAACTTAGCGATATAGCCATCCGGTCTCCCGGGCTGGTGCAACCGGGTCAGGCGCTGGAGCACAGCGGCAAAAAGGTCCCTTGACACGGCTATCTCAGCCATCCGGAGGATAAGCTGCCGGCTACGGCGCACGATAGGATGAGGCCATCCGGCAAATTTACTTATATATGTATCCGGCCTTCTTGGCGGAGGCAGCACCAGCTGGACCTTTTCAATTTTCCTTGCCGGCCCCATTTCCATATCTCCTCGACCCGGGATCTCCCGATCTACTCGCTACGGGCCGATTCTCATCCATCGACAGTCCCGCCCTAATAATACGCTAATTGCACCGGCAATAAAATCGTACCGGAGCACCACCTGCCAATATGAACGATTCTTCACCGTAAGCTTTTCCAAATTTACCGTAGCGTGATGTATAATAAGCCAAAGCATAATTGCATCAGTAATCTATGATGAAGATGATTTACAACCCAAATCTCCACGGAGGCAGAATGACCATTATCTGCTTCGTTTCCGGTTCAGGAACAAACTACCAGCAGATTGCTCGATCGAACCCCGATCAAGACTACATTGTATTCACGAACAGACCCGGTTGTGGAGGTGTGGCAAAAGCCAGAGCGAATAAACACACCACCATCGAACTAAGCCACTTGCCTTACCTAAGGCCGGCAATAAAGAAATATGGCTCGATGAGCATTCCCCGAAACTGTCCGGAGAGGATAAAGTACGAACAGGATGTGTGGCGCCTGATAGAAGAAAAAATCGAAAAAGCGCCCGACCTGATTTGCCTGGCGGGCTACGACCAATGGCTAACCGATTGGACGGTAGACAGGTACTACCCGAAAATTTTGAATATTCATCCCGGGGATACCACCAGAGGTTACTCGGGCTTGCACTGGATACCCACCGCCAAAGCCATACTATCCGGCGATAAAGAGATAAGAGCAACCTTATTCCTTGTCGATAGAGGAGAAGACACAGGGGCAGTATTGGCTCAATCCAAACCACTTGCAATAATCCCGACACTCAGAATGCTGGAATCAGAGGGAATAAATGGGCTGCTCAAAGGGTTCAACGAAGTGACCGGTTTTGCTATTAAGCACGCCATAACCGGTTATGATGATTTTGAGAAGACGGCTGATAAAAAGCAGAAAACAATCATGAAACAGTTATGTGATCATCTTCAGGGCGCGCTTAAGATAGCAGGAGACTGGGAGGTCTATCCGTTTGTGATACATACCCTGATAGCACACGGGCGCGTAGAGATAGAAGATAGAAAAGTTTATATTGACGGCAGGCCTATGCCGGATTATGGATACCGGATGAAAAAACACCTACCCGAATACTGAACGTGACACTATTAAGGAAGCTATGATAGAGTTGGCTTATGATCATTACTACACGAGGATATATTTGAGTCTATCCTAAAAAAAAGATATAATACTATGATGCTTATCTTACAGAAAAGGAGGACATGTTCCCATGGGACACAAGGGTCCGGCCAAGGTTGGCTCAGGAAGCTCTTCCAAACCAGGACAGGCCAAGCCGTCTAAGCCAGAGAAGAAATAGTTGGGTTCATCGATATTCCGTCTTTAGGGGAGCCGTGAGACATATCACGAGTCCCCTAAATTTTTTAGGTATCCCCAGCATTAAAGACTGCCGACGGGAAACATTATACTGACAGTACTCAGCAGTAAATATTACTCAGTACCGGCTAATAACCTATGAAACCTGTGATTAAGTACGCCTAACTAGCGATCAATAAATAATTTACCGGCTTTAGCCATATTTTCTTCGCTATATTCCACAATATCGATAGTGACTACCTCTGGTTGAACCTTGAAGTGCTTGACCACCGCTTCGGTGATATCCTTTACCAGAGCCCTTTTCTGCTCGATAGTCCGCACCCCTTTTACTTTTACGGTCACTAATGGCATTCTTAACCCCCTTCTTAACCCCATGATGAATTCACAAAAACAAAAGCCAAGGTAAAGCGGCTGGATTTGAATAGAACATAAAGCTCGTACCGGGAAGTTAACTGCAAAAGCTGTCCCGGTTACTCCGGATCAGTTAAGCGCGCCCGGTAAAGGTAGCTATTGCTAAACCTACAAAGCCTGCTCCCAGCCCGATAAATATACCGGGTAAAAAATTGCCTATCGCCCAGCCGATACCCATACCGATGAAGAGACCGGCCGGAATAATAAGCCCGGCGGCTTTCTTACGCTTTTCTTTAAGTGATTCCGTATCCTGTTCGGTCATTGAGTTTTTCCCGTGGCCCACTGATCACTCATATTCCTTCGGTACTGCGCAAATCATAACTAAGGGCTGGCTTTTCGACTTGTTTTTGTACTGGTGCTTTTCGCCCGGCAGAACAAGAGCGAAATCCCCCTTCTTGAACTCCGTCTCCGTACCGTTCTGATCGACTACTGCGCCGCTGCCCTCAATGGCGTAGTTGACGTGCTCAAAATCGTGTGCATGAAACGGCGTATGTCCACCCGGATCCAGGGTGAATACCCTGAAGGAAAAATTCGGTGAACCATCGACCTTAGATATAGGGACCTGTTTATATGCCTTCTCAGCCCCTTCCATGGTAACAGGTGTTTTTGTGACCGTTGCCAGAGCACATACTTTCAATATTATCCTCCCGATATTTATAGTCCTTAGGCTTCAGAAACCCGATTTAGCCCTTGCCCGATTTATTTATTTCCTCTTCCACTTCTTCCGCACCTTCGTTGTAGAATCCTTCTTCGTCCGGGGCGAGATGTTTTAGCAGTCTGAGGAACTCGCCGGCATGGACTCTTTCTTCATCAGCGATATCTTTAAGCACTGCCATAGCCAGCTTGTTGTCTATTGACTCCGCGAGCTGCATGTACATCTGTACTGCTTCATACTCGGCAGCAACCATAAAACGTATTGCACGAATCAACTCTTCGTGACTTAACTTCCGGCTGCTGGCAAGACCTGAAAACGACGAACTAAAGTCCGGCATAAATCACCTCCCTATAGGTTGTCCTGGTACGTTTTTAGCTATACCCCGATCATAAAGGCGGAACTGACACGCCGTTCACTCCGTTGCTCTTAAAATATATAATACTTCCCGACCACATTGTCAATTTTACCCCGGCTCCAAGCCAACCCGGCCGCTTTTTTGCAGTCCATGTCTTCTTAAGGATGATATAATCGCCTGGGGGAAGTAATGATAGATAAAAAGACTGTCGAGATTGAAGATGTGGGACTAGTTCTGTTTGAACGCAGCAAACGGGCTAAACACATAATCATATCGGTGAGACCTCTTCAGGGTGTACGGGTAGCTGTTCCGTATTCATCATCCTTTAAGAAAGCCGGGGCATTTGTCCATATCAAAAAAACTTGGATTAACAGACACCTCGAAAAGATGAAGCAACATGAGCAGAAGAACAATTACAACCCTGCTGAAACAGATTACATTGATGAAACAAAGGCAAGAAAAATACTGGTGGAACGTCTCGAATCGCTGGCGAGCAAATTCGGATTCTCCTACAACAGGGTATTTATCCGGAATCAAAAGACACGGTGGGGCAGCTGCTCCAGCAGAAACAACATCAGCCTGAACATTAAACTCGCCAGACTCCCTGATGAACTGGTCGATTATGTTATGCTGCATGAGCTTATCCATACCAGAATAAAGAACCACAGCAAGGTTTTCTGGAAAGAGGTGGATAAACTGGTCGGAAACGGAAAGGGAATGGCCTCCCGGCTGAGGGTTTACGGCATGGAATTATACTAGATACCGGTACTTTGATAAAATCGCGCTATGACGATAGCTTTATTGCACCGTAGATCAGCTCATTCACCGGTACTTCTATACCAAGCTGCTCAGCCAAGCGGACTAATGTCCCGTTCAGCGTCTCGATCTCGGTCGGTCTGCCAGTCTCGATATCAACCAGGAGAGAGGACCTGGAATCCGGCGTGAATTCCTCTGTGATTCCCATCACCTTATCGAACATATTATCGGGAATGTCGATTCCCAGCGTTTTAGCCACCTCGATAGCTTCCCGAACGCATCTCGCATAGACTCTTCTTGTCACCGGGTTAGACAGGACTGCGCCAATGCTGGCTCTGCACACAGCCGTCATACCGGAAAAAGCATTGATCAGGATGAACTTCTGCCACAGGTCCCGCGTGATATTATCAGAGATACGGGCATCGATTCCCGCATTCCTCATAATCTCCTCTATTTTTTGCAGTTGTTCATTCTCCGGTACATTTCTATCGCCAAAAACGAGTTTTCTCAATTCACCGGATTGCACGATTAAGCCGGGGGCAGCCCTGACAGCGCTTAAAAAAGCCAGGCCGGGAAATACCTTCGCATTCTCGATATACTTCTTTATCTCGATATCATTGTCTATGCCGTTCTGAAACGAGATAATAACCGTATTGCTATTGACTACTCCGGATAATTGTTGAGCCGCATCAGCAGAGTCATATGTCTTGACAGCTAGAATTACAAGTTCCGGATCGGTAATTTCTGCTATAGTCGCCACGGTTTGGGCAGGTTGAATCTGATAATCTCCATGAACACTTCTGATCGCCAGGCCATGCTTCCTTATTGCCGCCAGGTGCTCCCCCCTTGCCAGAAAGGTAACGTCAGCACCCGCCCTGGCCAGGAGACTGCCGAAATATCCTCCGACTCCCCCACTGCCTACAATGAATATTCGCATAGCACGGTACACTATATCACAACTATTCCAGCATAGACTACTCTTGCCTTCAGGTACCATCATCGACACCTGTTGCTTCCGAGCCTACGCAGGAGTAAAATGACTATGTTACTGCTCATCATGCTTTTCAAGCCAATCCCGATAATGCATAGAGATATTTTCGCGAGGCTAGATAGAGAAGCCAGATCATTCAGATGATATGAAACCTTTTAGGAGTGAACCGTGAACGAACAAATTGCCCGACTGATTCTGTTTCCATCGACGGCCGAGGTAAATAGCAAGGGCCATCTTATGATCGGTGGCTGTGACACTGTGGCGCTAACCGCCGAATTCGGCACGCCACTTTATCTATTCCGTTATTATATACCAGCTCTAAGTTGGAAGGTCTTATGCCCCTAATAGGCGTAGCTTAACACTACCGTGTCAATTTCTTCATATGACGCTTTAGCAAATGGTGCGCTAGAGACATTAATGTTGCGCTTGCCACCACAGCGATTAACACGCTACTAGAAAAGCCAGACATGGCAACTCCTAGAGCAGTACCACTAGCAGGAGGATGCTCAGTATCGGTAGCCACCATCAGGAAAATAGAAACCCCGACTGCGATCGAATAATTGATGACAGGAGGAAATACTAAAGAGTGGGGAAGAAAAGTAGAAATGGCACCACAAGAAAGACCGATTAGGTGACCTCCGATAACACTTCGCGGCTGGGCAGCAATACTAAATGGCATAGTGAAAACAATAAATGCGGTAGCTCCAATTGATGTTATAATTACTATATCTCGCGCAGTCAGGAACAAAAGAGCCGCAAATAATACCAGAACAGCAACAGAGCTCTGCCAAAGGTAGTTTTTCCACAGCGATTTAAATTTAGCCGTTGTAGGTCTACCTAAGATAACAGTTAAAGGGTCAAAGTGCCTTTTCTGTATCACTTCCCTACAATTCGCTCCGGTGTAGAATACCTTAAAATCGTACAAAACTCATTTCTTATGTTCCAGTCTAACGCTGATACTAGATCTGTTTTTGGGCAAATCACTACTCCTCCCGTTTACATTACTTTAGGGAGTAGAATCTAATATTAACAACCTGTCCCAATTTTAGATACCACACTCCAACCACCCACTTTATTGATTCCTCATATTCCCCTGAGATAGGCCATCATTTGGTCTACTGTCATATCTTCAATACCTAATTCTCTGAGAGACAAACCGTCCTTTAGGAAATCCCGCCTACAAATTACAGACCCTAAACGTATTAGCGATTCTATGACTGGTAAATCTATACCTAGTTTCTTACCCAGGTGATAACGTATTACAGTTCCCACCGATATATCCTCAGTAAAATACCTGTGTTCGGTAGAATCGGGGCCAACAACTGGCGGTAAATTAACGTCTGCAAATGGAGCCCAGAATTCCACACCCATGATGCTCCCCTTCCAGAAGAATTGATCCTCACAATACTCAGACATTTCTATCCCCATTACCTGAGCAATCCTTCTTTCCTCCTGGTAGAAGGAGAACTGGACTTGGGATACTGCTGGGCTCATACCATGTTTGTACATTGAATACTTTCCCTTAGGTATGTCTAATGTCCCTCCCATCCCAGAAATTTCCATTGCACCTACGTTTAGAACAGAACCAGGAACATGAACTGCAGGATTAGGGTTGGAAAGGTCAACTCCTATGATTGTGTCCCCCCTTTTGATTGCCATGGTACCATCGAATGCAGGGATTTCCTTTAATACTCTAAGGAATGTATCCCCATCTCGACTTGGGAGTGTATCACCGATTAGCTCCCTCGCTCTAATCATACAATCAAGCTTTCCCACCCCCATTGCCCTGACAACATATGGCATAGAACTCCATCCACCGACGATAATATCTGAAGTGCAACCATTACCACGCATCATATTTCTGAGCATCAAGGAACCAAAATTATCCGGAAATATGCTTACTATCTGACCATCCTCAAGATAGGGAATCATTCTCTCAAAGAAAGGCTCGTGTCCCTTGGCTGGAATAGCGACTATTACCAAACCGGCTCCCTTTAGAGCTTCGGAAATTTCCGTGGTAACAACGTCGACCTTGGCAAGCCCTGCTCTCCTGAACCACTTACAATTATCCTGCGCCCCCCCGAATTCTATTTCATGAGTAATTAAGACCTCTTTTAGAGTTGTTGGGGCAAACTCCGGTAATTCATACAAGCGTACTTTATGCCCAGCAAGCGTGAAATCAGCAGCAAAAGCTTGGCCACAAGCACCACCCCCAAGCACAGCTACCGGTTTTCTCAATACTCTACTTGCGTCCACTTTTCTCACCTCTTTCGAATATTTAGGTTGGATGGCAATAATAGATACGAAACGTTCTATGCTGTCATAATCCCAGCATAGTGTCTCTGTGTATAAATTACAGGCGGAGAGCAGCCCAACTTTACTTACTGTCGCTGCCGGTTATAGAACGTATCAATATACTCTGTAATATCTTCAATTGTCTCCCGCCTAGCAAGATGATGGCGGCTACTAATCAGTTCCTGCTTCATAATTCTCCGAAGCTCTCCATCGGCACATTACCAAAGTATTTCTCGTTTCCCCCCATCGACACCACCAATTTACGCTTTAAGGCTTTCCTTTTTTCGAGGACCTTTAAGTAACGACTTACCATTATTCCTGACTTGTGAAACTAAGCGCTTTTTCAGATTCCAGACTATCAAGCGCTAATTCTATGAGCTTTGTCTTTGTTGGAATACCATTAACCCAGCCCTTTGTTTCCCAATACTCTTTTAATATTGACTGCCATGGCGGCACATGGCCGGCAGCTCCGCCATCCTTATGAGGAACGGTAAGTCGCTCTGGCATCACATTCTCCTGCTCTGGTACGAGCCCATTTGCTAAGTTGAACATTTGCTGCAAACACACTATGCGCTCACCCATCTTCTGGGCCTCTGCTGGAGTTACATCCCAGCCGGTGATGGCATTCAATATATTAACCTGATCAGTTAAAGATACATCACAAAAGAGATGCATAAAGCACCAGGTAAGGCTATTCCAGACTTGCTGAATATCTTGGTAGATAGCCCCAACATATCCCTTCTTAGTCGCATCGAATCTGTCTATAGCTTCAGTTATGCCCAATTCGGGTAAAACAACACCCTGCTCCATCGGTTCGGCAAACCCGTGTATGTGACATGAACCTCTCGTTGAGGCAATAGTTGTCACTGTTTCAGAGAAGAAAGACCTTGGGTCATGTGCTGCCACAGCTTGACCCATAACCTCCACAGCATACGGCCGGGATTCAGGTATTCTCTCAACACAAGCCCTTAACCCTTCAGCCAGTAGATTCCCTATACCATCCCTCTTGGCTATCTTCTCT
>JAQUQE010000011.1 GCA_028716225.1 Dehalococcoidales bacterium
CCTTTGTGGCACTACTTCCGGGGCTTGACCTCTTGACCGCTCTGGATAATATCTACGGGGAAGATGAACTCCCCGAGGTAGAGTCCTTCGCCAACATTACCGGCTTCGTGGATGCGGTCGGCGGCAGCTCGGTCGATGTCCAGCTCGAATTACTGGTCAGAGGCTAGGCTATTTCCTGAGAAATAAATCTGAGCGGTAATTACGCCGCTTAAAATGGAGGTAAATAGCATGGCCATTGAAACAGAGAAATATGCGGCCGTAGTGCAGACGTTAACGGCGCTTGGTATTGGAGCCCTGTTATTTAAGGGTGGAACCGCCAAGGCTTCGACAACGGGTGAATATCCTCCGGAAGTAATCCAGATCCTTCAAGCCCTGGCCACCGGGATGGGGACCACGATCGAACAGCTTAACGACGTTCTAACTGCCATACGGGGGATCCCCGGAGGGGAAGCGTCCCGTTACTGGCCGGAAAATGCCGATTACGAGACAACTGTTCGAGTCCAGTGTATACAGGCAAATGTGGCCTACCAAGTCCCCAGCCTGGTCGTTCCTGATGGTTTCGAGGTTCTTGTTAAAGCCTATCCAACTAATGGTCCGTTAGCTCTTATTTTTGTTATTACTAATCCGGCCCCGAACCAAAGTATGGCGTATCCCCTTTTACGAAACGAAACCCGTACCATGAAGATAAAGGACACCGGCAAGATATACCTGTTTACTGATACGGCAGGCTCTCAGGCTACCGTTACCGTAGAGCAAAGGAGCGGTGGCTAATGGCTGGAGGATCGGGAAGTCCCGTAATCATAGATGAGCTTGCCCAACTGGCGATAGTCAGTCAGGTCATCAGTGCTACTCAGTTCGTGGCTAACGGTTTGGCTGGATTCGATAACGGGTCATTTGTCGGATATTCCGTATGGGTCCTTTCAAAAGTCGATGGAACCACTACGGCTCCTAAAGGGGAAACACCTAAAGCGATCACCGTATTTGTCGGATCTGGCGGCTCAGGTCTTATAGGCGCTGTAACTCACGCGGCTTTCACTGTACCGCTTTCAGTCGGGGATTCGGTATTGATCCTGCATCCGGCTGTAGCTAACGCAGTAGATTTAACTACTCTCGTAACCGGATCGTTCGATACTTTTCCCCTCTGTTTACGCGGGACCGTGACGGCGGTACCGGGAGCCAACCAGTTCACTATCCCTACGCTGGCGGGGCTGGGAGCCGGGAAGTTCATTGATCTCTCCGGAGTGAGCCCTTATTATGCTTTTGTATTCAGGGACGCAGCGGGTGGCGGAGCAGCTCCGCAAAATGAGTCACGCCCTATCACTAATTATGCTACCTTAACAGGTAATTTTTCAGCCAACGCCTTCACGGTGCCAGTGGGCATTGGTGACGAGATTCTGATTATTCACCCATTCCTGGCCAGAATCATGAACCTTTATGGACAGCCTCCGGTAACCGGAAGTCTAGTAGCGAACTGGCAGGCGGCTGAACAGAATATAGTCAGTATAGGAACCGCGAATACCAAAAATAAAGTTCAAACTCTTTTTATCAATATGTCCACTATCGCAGGGACATTAACGATCCGAATGTACCACCCAATAGCAGGGGTAGAACGTCAGGTATACAGCCAAACCTTCACTGTGGCAGCAGACGGACCAGGGCGGTGGACAATCAATGGTACCGTTGGGATTTTCGACGTACTGAGAGTCACAGCCCAGAGTAATAATGCCGCTGACAACGGTGCTGCTATTGCCTATTCCTACATGTTGGAGTCAATGTAATGAGCCTTGAGACAAAAGGCGGCGGAGTCACCACATTATCGGCGCTTACCATCGATGCTGATAAAGACTGGGTACTCAAGGGTATTAGTAATTTGAAAGAGGTTGTAGCCGGGATGGTTACCGGCGATCTGATTCAATTTGATGGAGTTGGAATCAATATACTATCGCCTGGTCCAATAGGAACCATTTTGACCACTAATGGGATCGGAGCACTTTCTACATGGAGCCACCCATGAGCGTAGAAACAAAAGGCGGAGGAGTAACAACCCTATCGGCACTCACGATCGATGCCGATAAAGACTGGGCAGCGAAAGGGATCACTAATCTCAAGGAACTCGCCGCAGGCATGGCAATCGGTGATTTACTGGTAAGAAATCTTACCAAGCTGGAAAGATTACAGCCGGGCCCGATCGGTTATGGTTTCACCTCAGCAGGCCCGCTCCATATTCCCTCATGGCAACCATTCCCGGTGGCGGGTGTCTACTATTACCCGGCACCTATTATGTCCAGCCACACCGAAGCTATCAAGGCAGTAGCCCAGTCAGTCACAAAAAATGCGGCACTGGCTTCCATTCTCAAAAAGGCTTATTCCGACGATCCGGCCGATCTTATCAGGCGTTTTGATGCCACATTAGCATCTGCTCATGCAGAGAATGTAATCGCCGCGGTAGACGAAAGTATTACAAAAAACGCCAGGATAAAATCTGGCTTATCTATTTTATGTGATGGGTTTGTCGAAGAAACAGCCGCCGCGGCGCAGACCGACCATACTGCCGAGGCCAGGAGCGGAGCGGCTAATGACCTTAATCTGTGTCCGATGTCGGATACGGTTCTGGACAAGATCTATATAGGTTCAAACTATAAGTTCTGGCAGGCACAGATACAGGTGGGAACGGGCGGCGCTGGTAACTGGACTAACGTAACATATTACTGGAATGGAGCATGGGCGGCGGTTGTAGATGAAAACGATGGGTCAAATTCTTTCCAGCATGGGGCCGGACTTAAGTTCATCAGCCATACTCCACAAGGAGACTGGGCTCTAAGTAATATTATGGGAATGAATCTGTACTGGTTGATGATTCGTACTGACAACTGGATAAATAGAGTAACCAAGCCGCTCGGCTCTCAGATCTGGGTGGCAATAGCATAGGAGGAATAAATGCCAAATGCTGAACTAAATACAAAACCAACGTTAAAAACAATCAATCCTGAATATATACCTCATGTCCTAGAAGAAGGAGAGCTTGGTTGTTCAATTGAGTGGGCGGTAACAGATCCTAAGACAAAAAGGGTGAGTCAGCATGTAGTCAAAAGGTCAGAAAGTTACGTACGGCAATTTTTAGACCTTCTTTACGCCCAGATGCGTATATCTCAGCAAAGTGATAAACAGAGTATTCGTGACACCGGGAATACACTCCGAGATGTTTTTACACTTACCGATAGCAGTGGGGGGATTACGTTCGATGTCCTGGCTGGAGCTGGAGTCGTCACTTTTGGGATCGTTGTAGGAACCGGAGTAGTCGCTCCAACAATAAATGACTATGCTCTCGGGACTCCGATTGCGCATGGAGTGGGGGCTGGTCAATTACAGTACAGTGCTATAACATTTGGCGCTCCTTCAAGCGACGCTACGACCTCTCAACTGACAATTACCAGGAATTTTGCTAATGGGAGTGGCGGAGATATTACAATTACTGAGGTTGGCCTCTATTGCCGAGCCAACGATGGAGTAGCTGCGAGATATTTTTGTATCATCCGAGATGTCATCGGCGCTGGCATACTTGTCCCCAACGGCAGCACGCTTACTATCAACTATCGTCCCCAGGCGACCATATAGGAGGAGAGCCAAAATGGCTAAAATTGTAACGACTGTCAAGATTACCAGATTCGACAACAGGCATCGACCTGTTGATAGTAGAGAACAGCATTCGCGGAGTTGGTTGAGACATTTTTTTGATATCTGGTATCCGATTCTTGGTTATAACGTAAACTCGCTGGCGGGCATAACTGACTATGCTGGCGTTGCCAGAAATCTAGGTCAGCCCATCGATTCTCCAGCGAATTTAATTGTTATTGCATCTCCAGGCGGTGGAGGAAATCTAGTTCCGGCAGGTGAGGACGCTGGCAGAAGAAGATACGACTATAACCAGTATTCAACCGGACAGATAATAGGTATCGTTGTAGGTTCAAACAATACAGCCGTTACTCCGACCGATAATGCGTTGAATACCCGGATATTACACGGGGAAGGCGCAGGGACTCTACTTTATGGAGGCTGTGAGCTATATGGACTCACTTTTGCAAACCCTAACGGTTCGTTCAAAATACGCCGTTACTTTACTAACAAATCAGGCGGTAATGTGACAATCCGTGAAGTTGGGATATATTCTCCTGCTTTTATATCTACACAAGAGGTTCGCAGTTTTTGTATTTGCCGTGACGTGGTCAGTCCGGATGTGGTCGTAGCCGACACTGAGATTCTTGAAGTCGAGTACACAGTAGCGATCACGGTTTAAGAAATTATAAGTGGGGAGCCCTTTAATGAACGATACGCAGAAAAAAGAGATGGGTTCTTTTATCGGGGGTGGAGGAGTAGGTTTCCTCGTCGGTTACTTCTGGCCCCGTAAAAAGGCCGGGGGTGGGAGCGGAATAGAATTATCCAATTTAGTGATAGACCCGCCCAATGCCCCTTATAGTGAAGCTGCCACTAATGTTACCATCAGCGTAGACGCCGTTAATAACGGGCCGGCAATTGATGTCGATATCGTGGCTCAGTTCATCCAGGTTGATCCGGATTTCGATAACCTATTCGGTAATGTATTCATGCCAACGGCTGAACATTTCGAGGCTGGGGAGTCTCGGACTATTACCTGGAATCGCCAGTTACAGAATGCTTTTGATTGCAGAATTATTATATATGTTAACCCGATAGAGGGAGTTTTTAGAAGTATTCACCCGTCTTAATACAAAACTTGAGCAAAGGAGACTTCGAAAATGTCAGCCTGGCAAATCTTCTTAGTTTTCGGGGTAGCAATCGCTACTATCGTTGGGGCCATTGTTGGATTCTACTGGAAAATAGTTGATAAGGTGGATGAGAAGCTAAAAGACTCGGATAAAGCCGCCCAGGAAAGAGAGAAGGAAAGAGCCAAACTTGAAGCTGAAGCGAGAAAAGACGTCTCTGATAAATTAAAAGAGGCCGAAAGATTGGCTCAGGAGAGGGATAGAACGGCTTCTCAGGAAAGAACCGAACTGGCGAGAAAGCTAGAGGGCTATATAGCCCAACTAGCTGCCATAGCGTCGAGCCTAGAAAACTATAAGGATGTTAAAGAGTTTTGTTTTAACCGGTTTACTGAGATAGAATCTGATATCGTTTCTTTGAAAAAAGAACAGGACGCCATTAATGGACGGCTGAACGGCCATATTGGTGGGGTGAATAGACACAGCGGCAAATAGAAGGATTAAGTAATGGATAATACCGAAAAGGTCGTCGTCGGTATACTCGGTCTAGGCTTAGCTATCGGGGCTATTGCTGTGGCCTCCCGGCCGGCTAAAGCAGCTCCCGGTACCGGCACCCTTTCCGGAGCGGTCGGAGACGAGTCAGGAGATCCGGTCTCCGGAGTGAATGTGACCCTGGGTGAGATGACTACCCTTACGGATCCGGACGGATTCTTTTACTTTTCAGATATTACTACGGGCAGCTATCCCATGAGTTTTATCAAAGAAGGCTATGAGGCGGTGTATCTATGACCGTAAACATAATAAAAGGGGCTAACACTTTAAATGTTTCCATGACGCCCATTGCTGGAGTCACCCACCGCCTTAATGTTTCCGTTCAGGGACAGGGTACGACTAACCCGGCTCCGGGCGGCTATGATATTCCGGACGGGCAGACGGTTAACTTATCTGCAACTCCGGCAGCCGGCTGGACCTTCCGTACCTGGACCTGGCCGGGGAACGATCCCGATTATTCCGGGTGGCCGGATAATCCGATATCCTGGCCGATGACCGAGCCCCTTACGCTTATAGCTGTTTTCGACCAGACCGGCACGCCGACAGGACCGGTCGCTAATTTTAATGCCAATCCGATGTCCGGGCAGGCACCGCTTACGGTGGCTTTTACCGACACGTCGACCGGGAATATTACCGGCTATCTATGGAACTTCGGAGACGGGAGTACTTCTACTACCCGAAATCCGAGTAACGTATTTAACACTGCAGCACAATATTCGGTCAGTTTAACAGTAACCGGACCGGACGGATCCAATACCACCACTAAGGTTATAAACGCAACTTCGGAACCTATTCCTCCAACCGGAATGTTAGTCCCGGCCTATCTGGGAACTAGCATTCCCAGTGGTTTACCTATGAGCCGCATTACCGAGGGTATCTGGGAATATCTCCAACCGAGGACCCCATCTGATATGACACTGGTGGAAATGAGCTCATCTCTTAGTACCGCTACAGCCTTTATTAACGCCTGTCACAATGCCGGTAAATTAGCTTCATTCTCGGTATTCCTACCCTGGGGTACCAGCGAAGGAGATTTTACTACGGCCATTACCAATGCCTCGCTACGCAGTCAGTTTGCGAACAATATAGCCGCCGTATTCAACTCATATAATTTTGATGCGGTTAACTTGGATCTCGAATGTGATAATAAATCCAACGTAACCAGAGAGATGGTCACCGCCCTGATTAGAGAATTGTACGGGCTTGTCACCCCCATGGGCAAGACTATTTCTGCTACCGAGAATGGCAGCCCACAGAAAGTAACCATGAACACCGAAGCAGCCGACTACCTGGAATGGATCGGCCTCATGGATTACGATGTAGCTCAACCTACCTGGTACGGGACGCTTAACGATGTGGTCACGGACCTGGCCCTCTGGGCTTCAGCCGGCTTCCCCAGGAATAAGATGGTTACGGGTATCAACTTAGCTGCCCGGGATTCGAGCGGCAGTTGGTATAGACCGGGCTACGCCGGTATCATAAGTAACTACAATCCTCCTCCTAGTGCTAACTCTGCCGGGCCCTATTATTACGGGGGATATGATCTGACCGTACAGAAGGCCCAGTATGTGAAAAATAACGATTTCGGTGGAGTGTTCTGCTATTACACTCAGACGGACGCGTTTAGTGATTATCGTTCCCTGCTGCTGGCCCTGCAGACAGGGTTCTCGTAAATTGGAGGGAGATATGGCATTCGCTAAGATATCAGGGAAAGTCTCCGATCAGTTCAACAACCCGCTGAAGGGCGTTAGTGTTAACTGTGGCTGGGGGTTAGCGAAAACGGATGAAAACGGCAAATACGGTATTTCCGGGCTTTGTTCGGGAAGACATACAGCTACGTTTACAAAAAAGGATTATGGGAGGATTCAAATGGCAGTAACAATTAACCCGGGTGCAAATATACTCAATGTAACCATGGTCTTCGAACTCGGAACTCTAAGTGGCAAAGTGACGGATTCGGTAAGCAATGCCGGCCTTCCTGGCGTAGCAATAGCTATGACGGGACAGGGCGGGAACGCAAATACGATTACTGATAGCACCGGTAACTTTGGCATTACGGGAATAACGCCGGGATCCTACTCATTCACTTTCACCAAAACCGGCTATGTAACCGTAACCCGGTAAACCCGTTATTTCCTGAGAAATAGACCGTTGCTGAAGGAAGGTGCCTTATGGACAAAAATAAAAAGACAGCCCTCATTGTGGCAGCCGGCGTTGGAGTTGCGATAGCCGCCGTAGCTCTGGCCAGCCGCAAAACCGAAGCGGGGGGGGAAGTAGATCAAGCAGCACTGGGTGGTTATGTAATAGATTCAGCTACTACAATGGGGATCAGCGGAGCGGTAGTTTCCATAGGGGGAAAATCGGGAGCGACCGGGGCCTCCGGTTATTTTAATATCACAGGGCTTACCCCTGGTGATAAGAATATCAGTGTTTCAGCCAATGGGTATGAGTCTTTTATGGGCACGGTTACATTGGTAAAAGGACTAAATACTTTAACCATACCTTTAACTCCGGGAGGGACTGGGCCCGGGACTGCAACCCTCATAGGTGTAATCACGGATGCCGATACAGGTACCCCTATAGTTGGCGCAACAATCAACGTGAGAGATCTCAGTGGTAATCTGTTAGCTGCGGCGGCTTCTCAAATGTATGGGAATTATGAACGTCCGGATCTTCCCGTCACAACGGTAACATGGGAAGTAGTAAAAGCAGGTTATGAAACAAAGAGTGGGACCAAGACCCTGTTAGATGGAGATAATACTCTTAATGTCCAGTTAACAGTTATTCAAACCGGGGAGCTGGCAACCGTAGCTGGCTGGGTTGCCTATTACGGGCAGATTGAACCGGGTGGGGGTTACTGGCTGCTGGCGGTAAGAGATGCCACGGTAACCATCAGCGGCCACACGGTTAATACAGGGCCAAACAGTGAGGTTTTCCGCTTCGGGAGTATCACCTTTACCCCTGGCCTTAATCCGGTCCATGTTACCGCACCGGGTTTTCAGGATTATGACGGACAGGTAAATTTGTTACCCGGGTACAATGACAACGTTGGCATCATAATGCAGCCGGCGTAGGAGAAAACGATGCCTGATAGAAGTTACGGTTGGTTAAAGGATAAATACGACCCCAAGGCGATATATCACCGCCCAAAAGCTATAAGGCTTCTGCCATACGTAAACTTCTTGTCCTGGTGCCCCCCTGTAAGAGACCAGGGCTCGATCGGTTGTTACGACGAGTGCACAGAAGTATTAACAATGGATGGATGGAAGCCTTTTTCAAAAGCATCTTTAGAAGATAAATTAGCAACCTTGAGCCCTTCTGGCTTTCTGGAATATCAGCTACCAACCCACAAGTTTGAATCTTCCTATTCAGGGCCAATGGTTACAGTTGAAAAACCTGGCTTCAATTTCTGTGTTACTCCAAATCACAATATGCTCGTCAAACCGTGGAATGAAAGTCTAAGGAAAATAGATAATCAAACAATTCTCATCAGAGCAGATAAGCTCGGCTGGTTCTCGGCAGTACCAAGAACTGCATTGTGGAAAGGAGACGAACCCGAATACTTCATTCTCCCGAGAAAAGAGAATTCAGTGCATCCGATTGAACAATTGAGAATACCCATAAATGATTGGCTCTGGTTTCTAGGAATATATATAGCTGAAGGCTGCGTAAACCATTGTACTGATAATGGGAATTACAATATAGAGATAGCAGCCTCTAATCCTATAAAAAGAGAGAAAATAAAGATACATTTACTAAAATTACCTTGGCGTTTTACCGAACTAGAAGATAGGTTTGTGTTTCACAATCTAAGATTGTGGAAAGAACTAGAGCCACTTGGACAAGCCTTGGTCAAATACGTACCTCAATATGTAAAAGACGCAAGTTCCCCAAGTATTAAAGTCTTTTTAGACGGTTTTTCTACGGGAGATGGATCTATTGACGGGAAAAGACTCTATACCTCTAGCAAAAAATTGGCAGACGATCTTCAGGAGCTAGTATTAAAAACAGGGAAAGTAACTAATATCCGAATCGATAAAGAAGCAGGGCGTAAAAGTACTATCCATGGGAGAGATATTATTAGTACTTCGGATAGCTACCTTTTAATTATAAAAGAAAGAAACCAGTCTGACATTGAACGTAAAAAGAACGTCAGAATAGAAGATTATTCAGGCGATGTCTACTGCTTCGAGGTACCGAATCATACGTTGTACGTTAGAAGAAACGGCTGTCCGATGTGGTGCGGTAATTCTTGTACCGGGCATGGCATTGGTGGCGAAGCCTACACCGTCGCTAAATCCAACGGGTTTGAGGTCGAAATTTATTCGCCTACCTGGTTGTATAATGGAGCCCGGTTTTTGGAAGGGACATTAGCTCATGATTGTGGAGCGGTACCGGAAGATGTATTCAAGTGGGCGACCCTGAACGGTCTTCTTTACGAACCGTACTGGCCGTATAACCCCAATACTCTGGATAAGTCGGCCCCCAGCTCCCTCCGGATGAGCCAGGCTATCAAATACCCCGACTTCGAAGCGGTCCGTGTCGACAATGGACTTAACGGGATTATGTCGGCCTTATCTGAGGGTCACTGCGTGGCGATCGGCGCTCCATGGCCGTATCTCTGGCAATCCGGATCTGACGAAATTCTACCCACCCCGGGGCCCGGCTCCCTGGTAGCTGGCGGGCACGAAGTTTTTATCTACGGATATGACCAGACCAAGGCCTATTTTGACATACAGAATTCATGGGGAAAAGACTGGTCGACCGGTGGCCGGGCGAAAGTCCCCTTTGAATGGATAGAATGGTCCAAGCAGAACGGGGGGTACGATGCTCACTACATAGTCATGTTTGACCCGGGTCCGCATCCGGTACCGCCCCCGGTTAAGAAACGCTTTCTTTGCTTCTCGTGGTAATATAGGAAAATTCTTATATCAGGAGGGTTAAACAATGAGCTGGGGATTTTTAAAGACAAAGTGGTTCTGGTTAAACCTCATCGCTATCATCATTCTGGTAATCCAGTATTTCGTCTCCAACGAAATGTTCCCGCAGTACGTGGCATGGGAAGGGCTAGTGTTAGTCGTTCTTAACGCCATTGCCGGCATGATTCAGTCAGGGCAAAACACAGCCCTAAAGAAACAGAATGCCAAATTACTGGCCATGACTAAGAAATAGGACTCCTCCGTGGAAAATAGCGGGCACTTCTATCTCTGCGAACAGCTAAGAACTGAGGGTAGAGATACAGTGCCCGTCTTTTATGAGATTCAAACTACAGATCTGGGGACGGTTATCCAGAACGCCCAGCGGATCTCATCGGAAAGAGGTCACCGGTTCTGGGTTGAATGGCTCAGGGAATCGAAGCCCGATGCTTATTAAGATTTTAGTGATAGCGCTACTGGTCCTGTTTTTCATCGGGCTCCCGCTGACGTGGTGGCTTGCCGGCAGAAAAAGAAAGCACTAGGCTTACGATACCATAAATAAGCACCGAAAGAATTAAACCGATTTCCCCAGAAAGGACATATTTATTCGGCTCGCTAGCCCAGGAGCCCGCCGGCCACAGGCAAATAAAACATGTAAGCACTCCCAGCGACATAGCTATCAGTAAAAATAGAGTGAACTTATGTATTAATTCCCTATTTTCATTCAAGTCAGAAGACCCCCTCAATACTTTTTATTTGGCCTTCGTTTGATCTCAATGTATTTTTTGATGAAATCTCGAGAGCCGAGGATAACAAATGAAGTAGATATCGCGATAACCAGTACCAGAATTACCCAGGCTAATATGAATTTCGTCACGTTTACCTCCTAAATTTCCTCCAAATCTCCCGGAGCAAGTGTGAATATTTTAGGCAGTTCAAAATCTTCAATTTCCCCTTTCTGGCCAAGCCAAAGAGTGCCGTATTCGCCAGATTTTCTACCTACAAGTGTTATTTCAGTACCCGGTTCTAACCACTCTCCGAGATATATGGGTTTTTCAATTTTGACTTTATCGCCTAATTTCAGCATTCTAGTATCCCTCCAATGGGTCTCGTACTCGACCCTCTGAGATATAGTCTTCTTTGTAAAAATTACCATCTGCGTCTAACATAACTACACCACTGGTAACCTGGTAAACCATATCAGTTTCGAGTTCGTGTTCCGTTCCTTCCCAGGTTACAAGGACTTGGCTTTTCCCAGGGTATTTTTTCAGTTCATCGATAAGTTGATCTATATTCATTTAGCCCTCCGTTATTTTAAAAAGCTCAGCTTCCAGTTCAAGCAACCTTTTTGCTCTCATAGGATCAGCGGACATGAATTCGTCATCGCCGGTACAGAACTGGACACACTCGACCAGGTACTCAGCGTCCTGGGGGGAAATACTTCTAAGCATGCTTACCTCCGATATAATATTTTTCTTATATTGCTACTTAATCATCATCTTCGTATGGTGTCATATCTGGTAATTTTTTATCAGCAAAATCAAACGCATTTCTTACAAATGCTTCTACTTCGACATAATCAAGGAGCCATCCGACTGTTTTAGCTAACTCAACAAGAGTAGACAGAAATTCGTCTGTCATCCGTGGTTTTAAAAGTGCTTCCCGCTCTTCATTTGTCAATTTGGGAGCTCCTCAACCACCTGTAGCCGCCAGGACTCCTTCCAAACGAATTCCCCCTCTGGAAAGCGTCTTAGCTTCAATACTTCCTCGGGGGCCTCTTTAGTTTTTTCTTCGACCGTAGCCTCGAATATGTCGTCGCCGTCGACGTGGATCTCCTTCAGGAGATATCGGTGACCGATCTGCAGCTCTTTAACTTCTGGCATCATTATCAAACTCCTTATATGGTATTTTAGAAAACCAATTCTGCCGGCACCAATATCGGGTAAATCTGGACATTTCCTTTTCGGTCCAATTACCCATGCAATTTGTATCAAACTGGTCTTTTTTAAGTGCGTTAAGCGGCTGATATCTCATCATAAAAGGCCTAATACCCTTCTCTTTGATCTTATCCGCTCGGTATAAAGCGTCTTCAGATGTGTCATTGTAACCAAATAAGGCATAACAGTGAACCCGTCTTTTTGGGAAACCGGCTGCCAATATGCGGGCTATCGCGTCCATGATGACCGATTCATTACTGGTATCATCCCAGGCAAAGCGCAAGATCGGCAGTCTCAGTTCCTGCAACCGTTCAATGTGATGAGCATTGAGAAGTCGTGCATCTAACCCCTGGTTAAAGTCCACGCCTTTGAATACTTTCAGTCTATCGATCACGGTATCGAAGTGCTTTTGGCTGGAAGCTAGCAGATTGTTGTCACAGACTATCGGCGCGGGGATCCAATCGTTTAGTTCACGGAAATCGCCTTCAATTTTGGGTACAGCACAAAACGTACATCTTCTAATACAGCCACGGGTCGTAAAGGTCGCGTCCGGATTGTGTCTTGAAAGTGGGAGCGGGTACATATTCCCGCCTACTTCGGCAACGTCCGCTAGATAATGGGGCATTAGTTCAACAGCAGGGCCACCGGCTAGGACCCTAAAGCCGGCCTGTGTGTTCCACTGACATAGCTTGTGAGCAAGCGGTAGATGCCATGTGAAGGCAACCGAGACGTATACATTGTCTTCTTCCCGCCAATGGATAATTGATTTATTCCAGGACATTATCTTTTAACCTCCATCCAATACGTTTTTAGGTTTCCAGGAATCGTGGCGCCCGAATCTCCTTTCCCTCCTCTCCTTCCTGGAATCGTCGACAATAAGCGGCTCCGGATACGCTGGAGCATTAAAAGTGGAGACTGAATGTCTTCTTGTTATGCTCGCTACACTAGTAGTTGCAGTATCCTCTCCGATAATAACAATGACATTTGAAGTTGCCGCTGTACTATTTTCCTGCATTAAATTCCTTCCCCCAAGTGTTTTTCAGCTTCTTTCCGCTCTTCGTTTTCAATCCGTTTCTGCTCGGCAATGGCAGCCAGTCGCTCAGTTTCCTCGTCAAATTCGGTAAGAACTAAAAAATTACGATCACCCCAGTTAATGTTGACTGCTAAAGGTTTAAGATACTCATACCAATAGTTCTGTTTGATCTGGTCATAATGAGCTCTGTTCAACATGCGAGTGCCGAGTCCCCAGCGGTGTTTGTCGACCACTGCGACTTTACAATCGGATGGTTTACCCTCGTCAAAAGTACCTATATTATCATCCCAGTATTCAACGCGGCCTAGCTCAGCATTATCAAGGACAACTTTTAGCCTTCCCCATCCTTGGTCTGGATTCTTCATATTTAGAGAAGCCGTTCCCCTGATATGACAATCCTCCTCAACCCATTCGCCCCGGCCATCGCTCGCGTCGTAAGTGATAACAACCCTCTTACCGTGCCAGTTCCGTGCCCATTCCCTTGATTCTTCCATGGAAAGCTGTATTCTTTGGTACCTGCTTAATCCCTCCCGGCCGCCTTTAGCTGCCGATTCCACCGCTTTAGCGTCCATCTTATAGGCACAGGGAAGGCACACCTTAGCTTTCACGGTTATTTCCCGTTCAAGAGTTCGAAAGGTTTCCTGATGGCACAGCCCGCACTCGACGCCGACTATATCTTCTGGCATTATCAACTTACCTCCGCTGCCTCCGCTGCTCTAAAATAGAGCTGCCTGTTTAACATCTGCCTTTTCCTTATTCTTAGACTGTTTTTCTACTTTCTTCCCTCTCATAGCCATACCCGCGCCCGAAGTCTCCAGTAAGGCTTTCTTCAGGCCGTTGTAAGTGCCAAAGCCTCCATCCTCCAGGATACGGCACATTGCGTCTATGACAAGGACCCCTTCAGGCGTGGTCATTTCAACTATGGCTGGGACATTCTCCATACAAAGGGTTGCCGGTCGCATCTCCACGACAAGCCGTACCCAATCAAAGACCAGGCTATTTCTCGGGTCCATACAAGTCTTTTTCGAATTGGCTCTGGAAAAGCCCTGGCACGGAGGAGATCCGAAAACACAGGAAAGTTCCTCTATTTTCATGCCTATGTGGTCTAAAATGAATTGGCCGGTCACCTTTCTAACATCGCCCAAGAAAACAGCCTTAACCGGTGGTTTTTTCGGGTCAAAGTGATGATGCCAGGATCCCCACCGGCCATGTTCGAGATCGTCAACTTCTCTCCCGAAATGCTCCCTGGCTTTTGGATCCTTCTCTCCCTTCAGGAGTTTCTTCTTTGCATTTAGCGAGCGTTTAATATGGTCGGTCCACCGCTCCTTATCTTCCGGGGATATGAATACGACTTCGGTATCCGGACCTCCAAGATTCGCTAAGTAAGTGTGGATGCAGTCCACCGCATTATCTAAGCCAGCCAGTACATTAAAACCAGCCTGTATAAAACCGAGACTAAAACCCCCGCAACCACAAAATATGTCTACCCCAGTGGGGAGAATATCCTTTGGTTTTTCCTCGACCGCATGGCCGGGAACAAGAAGGCCGGATGCCGTCTCCACGTAGTCACTCCATGGATCTACTTCTCGGGAGCGGAAAGTACCGGGCCCTATTCCCCTTTCAACCATATGTCTTAAATCAGTTTCGAAGTCCAATTCTTGGGTCATTTCAGTTCCTTAACAATCCAGAAACACATGATCTTCCAGATTTTGTATTTTCTTTCAGGCTTCGTACTGACAAATTTTCTATTAGCAATGAGATAACTTCCAATCTGTATTATCACTTTTGATCCTCCGCTTCCCTTAAAAATAAACACGGCTTCGGGATACAGCAGATCTCGCCCTGGTATCCGGCCGTCGCCCAATACTTCTGGGTATGGCAGAAAGCCGAGCCGGTGAGCTGGCAGCCGACGAACTTCTTATCGGACGGCAGGAAGAGATCTGGTTCCTGGGCGGACGGCTTGGTTGCCGGGGTCGCCGGGGAGCGGGCCGGGGACCGATCGCCTGTCATCGCCGGGCGGGCCGGGCATGACGCCCGGTGCTCTCTTTCCCGCTCGACCGACTCCCGGTATGGTCCGGAGTAGTAAGTCGGGCACCAAGGGCATTTCCAGCTATAATCATAGGCCATGAGAAACCTCCGGCAGCTCAGAGTTATTAGCCAACTCAAGAAGTACATCCGCGTGGCAAGGTTGAGGATGACACCAACAAACTAGGTCTTTACCTCTTAACTCTGAAAGGTCATATACTTTAGGATTATCTTTAATGCAATGCCTAATCCATTTTCGGTAAGTTTCAATGACTTGTTCTCTAGTGCCATGTACTCCGATTTTGTATGGATTGCCCCACTTACTCGGTCTGCCAACATAAACAGCACCTTCAGGTGTCCCACTTTTATTTTTATTAATAACCTTTGGCATTATTCTTTCTCCCATACCCTCCGTTTGTATCATTCAGCCTCGTTTATATTCCAAAGTTGCCATGCAATGTAACCCAAAATACCAAACAATATAGCTATTGGGAACAAAAGTACCCAAGTCCAATAGTTATACACTATGCAATAAATACCTCCATATAGAGGGATGGCGCCACCGATCCAAATATCAACGGCAAATACCTTACACAGAATGGATATAATCTTGTCGTTATCCATATCATTCAGCCTCGTTTCAAAGAGAAGTAGGAAAACATGGTACCAAAACCGACCGCACTGAATAGACTGGCGATCCAGGAGAGATCTGGTCTCTTCGATAAAGACATCAGTAGTCCTAGACACGAGCCTATTGCAACCCATAAAACAAATACCCAAATGAAAAGCATAATATTTTTCACTACTATCCTCCCCTTGGAGTTGTTATCCGGAGCCCTTCTTTCTTAAACTGCTCGACCCCCGGTATCTCGAGAGTCCCCTTGTTTTTCACAACATCTTTACGGATCTTCACGACATCGGCAGAGTGTATCTTGTATTTTTCCGGGAGTAGATCGAAGTTAACAATCTTAAAATCCCAGTTCTCCGTCTCGCTCGCGGTACCGGTAGCAGTCCTGACGGTCTTCTGAGGAGCTGCCGGTACCGTATTTATAACGATTGGGGTTAAGACCTCTCCGTTATTGGCCGCAGCCTCTTTACGGGCATTCTCTATGACGATCCGGTTGGCTTCCTGCAGGATGGCAGTCTGGCGTTTGACTTCGGCCCTGTAAGCGCTTACCTTTTCTCTCAGTGTTTTATCGATCTCCTGAAGGGGCTTAATCACATCATTGAAAGCCCCGGCCACTAACTCGAGGTTCGTCTTGGTCGGGGCAGTCCACTCTTTTTGGGCAGCGGCCAGTTTCTTTAAGAGTGTAGCCACAGATCCCAGGTCTTCGGTCGCTGACTTCTCATCTTTGGGATTATCGATTACCCGGACCTTGCCCCACTCGAGGAGACGTAGCGCTTCCTTTTTCATTTCCTGGAATACATCATCCGCTTCCGGATTAACCTTTATAATTGCGGTACCAGGGACCGGAGCGATCGGGGAGGGCACGATTATCGTCCCTTCAGGAAGTTTTCCATCGATACCCTTAGTCTCGGAACGCTCAAAAGAAATCGGGACCGTTTCCAAGGGAATGGGTTCGTGATGAGTTTTTTCCACGCCTGCGCCGGCAACCCCGGCAGCGCCGCATTGTGGACAGATAAGCCCCTGATATTGGACAATAGACATTTTATCGCTGCCGTTTTCTTTTTCGTCATAATAGTCCCAAGTTTTAGGGCATTTAGTACAATGACAAGGTAAAGATGACATGTTTTATTTAACCTCCCGTTATTCCTTTAGTCGTCTTACATTGGTCGCGTAATTCTCGACCGGTATATTCGTGATATCCTCGGGCAAGAAGTACAGAAAGACCAGGTGGGCGTTGTTGGCCGCATGGTACTTGAGCCTGGCATAATATAGAAAATTCTTTACCGTCTGCTCCTTGGCTCCCATCTTTTCGGCGACCTCCCGGGCGGTCAGCCCATGGGCGGTATACCAAACAACCTCATGCTGCCTGGCGCTTAAATTAAGATGCTTTGTCATAAACCCTCCCTCTAAGGTTGATATTTGCACCATTCCTGCCACTTATCGTTGTCCCGGAGCTGCTCGCCGTCGACGCCGGGCAGGTGTTTGTAGCTGGCAAGCACATACTGGCCATGTATTCCTTTCCCATCCAGGAAGATAGTGCCGGCCTGCCCCTGTATCTGGTAGACATAGACCAGCTCATAGGTTCCGGTTTGTCCTCAACCTGGTCAAGAACGTCCGTCTCGACCGGGCCATCGAGCTGCTGTCTGATAACTGCCCGCAGATACTTGGGCGCCCGTTTGACCCGGAAGGTTCCTTTGCATGGACCGTCAATTAAGGTCAGCATACTTAGAACAGCACCTTAATTACTTCCCCGTCCGAGTCAAGAACAGTACCATCGTCAAGTTTTATCTTTACAGTACCGTAATCACCTGATAGATAACCATATTCTTCGTCCCACTCACTAGCCTCTATAGAAACAATCGTCCGACCAACAAGACACGCCTTGACTTCCTCAATTGTACGTTCGTGAATTTCTGGCATATCTACATCTCCTCTAATGTCAGCATTATTACCCTCAATCCTCTTCTGTAAAATTGATATTAGCTGTTTAATCTCAGATTCTTCTAGGTCGCAATATTTCATTCCAATAGTGAATTGGACACTTTTATTTCCATTCGGGCCAACAAAAGAATGAACTTGCATTCTGTCGGATTTGTCGTCAATCGTAGCAGGCATAAAATACTTTAATAGCTTTGACATCTACATCTCCTCAATAGCCCGGCCATTATCCGATTATCCTTGAAGACAGCCTCACCTTCCCCCCGATAGATTCAATGAAATTCTTTACCTTAACGGCACAATTCTCGCAAATGTGCGCTTCCCACACTTCGAGATCGCGTTCAGAGTCCCAACCCCAACGGGCACTGAACGTGGCATACTCATAATTACGGGCTTTTACAGGTCGGCACGAATCTCCACAGCAGTCACAGAGAATATCCTTGGTTACCATTGTTTGCACTAATTCTTCAGCTTGTAATATCATTACATCTCCTCGATCGCCTGGCCGTATTTCTCAAGAAATAGCTTTATTTTACTCGGGACATTCTCCATTTATGACGGTCCCAAAGGACATATCTCAGGTAATAGCAAACTATCTTCCAAACCAGTTCAGAGTGCCGGGTTGCAATATCGCCGGCCAACTCATCCAGAAACAGTTTTTTATCGTCTTCGGTAGCACAGTAGAAGGGGTTAGGGACTTTGGGTGGTTCGACATAAACAGACACCCCTTCTATGGTCTTTCCGGTATCGTTTGTAATCTTAAATTTCACATTAGTACCGGTGAATGACTCCACATTTGTAATATTGCACAGTACACAGCCCATATTTAACCTCACCCCAGCGTTATTTTTATTCCGTAATGGTGCTCAAAAGCCCGGCGCTTCACCTTAAAGACGGGAGTCTCTGCGCCTTTGAAATCCATAACTACCAGCTCCATTTTCCCACTGACCAGTTCACAATACACGGCGTCGGCGACATACATATTACCCCCTGGGAGCGGAAACCGGACCTGCAGCCGGAGTCCGAAGATCTTCTTGTGCTGCTCGGCCATGATAAGACCGGCCACGCCGGCCGCTTCGTGTCCGCTCTGGAATACCATGCCCTTCGCTTCTGTTTTGACGTTATGATACTTACTGGCCGGTACCGCGGGGACAATATCCTTAAGCTGAGGATTCCGGTCAACCGTATCCTGGGATAGCCAGTAGCCGCCTACGTACATGATTTAGTGCTCCCTTTCCCATTTCTCGATAGCGTCGGCAAGCGCCTTGCAGAACTCAGAGTATTCCCGTAATGATCCGGGGCTCCAATAGATGATCGCAGGTGGGTTAATAACATATCCCCACTTCCAGGATATCCAACACTTATAGCGGCCGCAGGAGACCTCGATCTCGTTTTTAAGACTGGTCATTTATCCCCTTAGCCTATGCATCGAAATGTTCAGAAGATTCCCGTTTTCGTCGGCTGTAAAATCTTCGAGGATCGCCAGGAAGGGGTTGCCCGGTAATCCGCTAAGGCAGCGTTCGTATTTGACTACGCCATGGATCTCAGCCCCATCCTCTTCCAGTGAAAGGATCTTGATGCTGGGTTTTAGCCCGGATTGTATCTTTTTAAGCGCTTTTACTTTCATTTTTCACCTCAAATAAGGAGTACGGCCAGTCACAAAGCAGCTCTTTCGCGAACCGGCAGCCCATACACCAGGTAGCGTCCGGATGGAAGAGAGGGCAGAAGAAGACTAATGTCATTTGCCTCTCCGGGTTCTATATTCAGGTCCCTCCATGGCAATTACCGTCCCTGGTACAAAACGTTTCAGACGGCTTCCGATCCGGCCTTCATCATCACCGGGCAGCTTATCTACTGACTTATTCGTGGTAACCATTAGCGGCAGCCAGTTTTCGTAACGGTAATTGATTATGGTTATAAGCCTCTCCTGTGCCCAAGGTGTAGGATTTTGGGCGCCCAGGTCATCCATAACCAGGAGCGGGACCTCACATAGCACTTTCATCCGTCCGGCCAGATTAAGGTCTTTATTGTTCATACACTCCCGGAGCCAGTCCAGTAGAGAGGGCACAAATACATATTTCGCCGGGTGGCCATGTTCAATCCATTGCCGGCACACGGCGATCGCCAGGTGTGATTTACCAAGGTCTTTAGTACCGCTCAATGTCAACCACTTAATCTTTTCGGACCCGGAAGCCAGTGCCTTTGCGGCATTTAAGGCTTGTTTAAGAGTTGGGTGATTACCCGGAATATAACTATCGAGGGTTTTGTCATCAGAGTGGCCCGGCAGTTCACAATACTGCATAAGCCACTCTTTTTTCTCGCGAGCAATCCGTTCTGCCTGGCATTCGCAGGGTACAATGTGAGAATAATCGATCTTCCCGTCTTTTAACTGGTAGACAAACCCATGGCCGCTACACTTAGGACAGATCGAGTTGCTGGGCTCCGTCAGCTCCCGCCCTTCGCTCTTCATCGGTTGTCTCCTCTCTTTCTTTGGTATTGAATCCCCTATTTTTTCTAGGTCTCCCATTATCAGCTTTCTCCTTTTGCATGATTCTCCTGGCCTTTGTCATCCAATTAAAAAGGGCTAATTTGGGTTTTTTCTGTTTCCGTCCTTCCCAGTAAAGTTGGTATTTTTCAAACTCTTCATCAAAGGATAAATCGCTAAACCGTTTTCGGAGATTTTCTTTGTACTGTGAAAAGCTGATTTTGCCGCCGTCTTCTATTGTAGATTCTATTGTATAGTTATATCTTTCTATTGTGTTTACCTCCCTAGGTAACGATTTCGTTACCTCGTTAGGTAACGCCCCGCGCGTTTGAGGTAACGATACGCGCGTTTGAGGTAACGATTTAGCGACATGCTCTTTGAGGCTATCGTTACCTAAATGGGTAACGGTTTCAGTCGTTACCTCACTAGGTAACAAAATTCCTTGAAAGTTAGACCCCATTTTTACTTTTTTCGTTACCTCGTTAGGTAACGATTTTAACCATTGAGAATAGTCTGTTTGCACCCCGTATTCTATGTTGTATCCAGTACTGGTGGTAAATATTATCTGTCTTGTCTCTAGCCTTTTTATGGCCCGTCCAATATGGGGCCTGGCCATCTCCGTTTCTTCTTGAAACTGGCTAAAGCTGATACGATCGGTCGCTTTTTGCCAGCCGAAGGTTTTCCGAACTATGAGCCAGAATATACGGCCTTCGTACCCTGAAAAGTTAGTCTTGACGACAGCAGCCAACAGCTCTGAAGGAACACCGGTAAACGAGTTTCCATTCTTATTTTTCTCCATCAGGACCCTCCCTGACAGGATGGAATAATATATTTAACCAGGGCTTCGAGCGTGCCATGCGTGCCCCCTTTATTCTTCTTGAATTAGATCCCAGTCTGCTAACAGGTTCGCAACCTTTTGCACCTTATCATCCGGAATTTCACTGAGCTTGGTAACCGGGGTGTCGAGGACCTCGTTAATCTTTGAGAGTAGCCGCTCGACCGGCCAGATCCGCGTCTTTTTATCGGCCTTCATCTTCTTATTTAGCTTGGTAGCAAGAGAATTAATCATGCCCCGGGTGTCGGCAATCGCCTTTTTCTGGTCCTCTTCGGACATCGTTATTTCCCCGTCCGCCTGGTTGCCGAAGAGCCCTTCCTCAAGAGGGTCACCGGTATTTTGTCCCGATTTGGAGACTACCGTCTTTGCAGTCGAATCAATAACCTGTGACCCTGGGGGCTTATTACGGGTATCGGGAGCCTTTTTTACGGCGACCTCAGTTTTTTTCTTGGGCTCGACCACTTTATATTCGGCTTCGATGAGTTTTTGTGCTTCCTTAACACCGGCTGACCGCTGTATCCATTCGCTGGTCATGTCGAGCATCTTCTGGCGCCATTCCGGGAAGTTCTCACGGACCCAACGTTTGATCGCCCGGATCCGGGCCTGGTTACCTGGTAGTTTTGCGGAGACAACCCTTCTACTGTCAGCTTCTTTTTGGTCGGCTTTAGTAAACCAGCCATAAGACGGGGAATCTTCCCTGGTGCCGGACTTTCGCTTTCCCAGCGCCACCCATACCCAGGCTTCACCATCTGCACAGAGGTCTAGAGCCTGGCGCTTTGCGATCTTCTCGATATCCGCAAGAGACCGGTCTTTAAGGTGGGGAAGGGAAAGCAAATAGTCCTGCAGGGGCATGGTCCGCGGTGGTCCGTCCCATTCTTCCGGATCGGCCCGCTGAGCCCCAGAGAGGTACCCATCTTCGGTAATAACTTCGACTACGACCGCGTGGGTAGTACCCTTACCGAAAACAACGGGTACTATTTCAGGTTGCCCCATAAGTGGTTCTAACCCAAGTCGGTAGCAGTCCATAAGAAACAAGGCAGCCGAAGGGGGATCTAGCCCAATATCTGGATATTTTGCCATCAGTGAGGCCATATTCTGCTGAAAGTCTTCTGCCGTGGTACCTCTGGGCATCATGCGCTTGTTAATCTGGTCGACAATGACGCCGGCCCTGGTAGCCTCTACCCGCTGCAGTTGGGTATATGACTGGCGCTCAATGAACCCATGATGGGTCCTATCCAGGCACCCGACCTCGATAGTCTTTTTATCCGGGTTGGTATGGATGGTTAGTTGGCCGCCGCACTGTGAACACAGATTATCAGCGGCGACCTTTTTCATTTCCTCGTATTGTTCAGGTTTTATGGTATCCTGTGCATATTCCACTATCCGCCTCCTCTGCGTGTAAGTGTTTTATTAACTGTTTATATCTCCGTTACATCAAGCGTCAAAGGTTTCCGTGGGACGACTTTTTGCTTGGAGGCCTTAGAAATAGAGATTACGATATCCCCTTCCAAAATATCCTTCCCGATGCGTGCTTCCAGCTCGCCGTCGTCTTTGACGTAGAAAGCGGAAAAGGGTAAATCGCTAGCCAATCCTCTCGTTTCTCTCAAAACTACGTAATCCAAAGTTGTTATCCTCCCGTTTCCTTTTTACTCTCCAAATATTTCCACCGGCAGCGGATATGAATATAGTCCGGGTGCTTGAGCCACCCCAGGCCGCCACCGGCGCGAGTCACTGCACAGCAGTGCTCCCCCACTGCTATATCTCCATCCCCCATCTTACAGGGACGCGTCTTACGAGCCTTATGCGAGGTGAAAATCCACCCCGCTTCGGCTTCAAAATTAGTCTTCTTCTCCATTCCCGAATCCCATATCCCCATCATCCGGGAACATTCGCCCCTGCTTTTCAAAGTCGGTCGCTGGCCGGGGCGGGCCAAGCCGCTCATTGGTATCCTGCCGGATCTCTTCGACGGTTTCCCCATCGCCAAGCATTTCGATGGCCACGTCGACGGTTCGCTCTTCCAGACCGGTCAGTACCGTATTGGAAAGGTTAGTCCATTCTTTCTCAAGAGCCCCCATTTCATTTTTCAAGTCTCTTTTGATCTCGGCCTGGTGAACTCTTTCAGCGGCTATGCGTCCGTTGATTTCGGCCAGTTTAATGGAACGGTCATGCAGCTCTTCCGGGGTTAAGATACAGGGCAGGAGTCTTTGCTGCATACCTACGCGGTGAGCGGTACCGGGTTCCGGTCCCTGATCGGATCCGGGAGGGGGTGGCGGTAATCCTGGGTTGGTCCCGGAATCATCATCCTGGGGTTTCAGAATTGAGTTCTTAACCCTCTCGTCGAATTCTTCCCTGGTCTCTTTTTTCTTAGGTAACTTTGATTTTGCCAATGTAAAACCTCCTTACTTTACTCTCCGGTTAAAATAACCTCTTTTATAGAGTGCATACGCTAGTTTGGCTTCGTGTATAGCGTCGTGTCCGGCCCTGTGTTTTTCTTCAAAAGGTGTCTCCGGAAAGAACCAGTTGTACGCTTCGCTGAATTTAGGGTATTTCCAGTCGCCGTACCTGCCCGGCAACTTGAGAATATCCTTTGTCGTCAGCATGAGGCATGGCCAGGTATGACCCGCTCTTACTCCATGCTTATAAAGCACCTGCAGGTCGAAGCTGAGATTAAAAGCAGTGATCGGACCAAAAGAAAGATATGCCTCGATCCCCGTCTTGATATCCGTAAATTTAGGAGCTGTTCGGATAAACTCGGGATCTAAGCCGCAATGGTTCATAAACCAGCAATTAGTCCAGGTCTCCGGTCCGGGCGGGCAGATGAGAGTATCGAACAAGAGCTCAATCTTTCCGGTCTCCAGATCGAGACTTGCCATTCCGATCTCAAGAATATTTGCGAGCTGTGGCTTAACGTTATCGGTTTCGGTGTCGACTATGAATATCTTCATGGTTCAAACCTCATTCCCGGCCTGCGCTTCTCAAGCGGTATCGCCCGCTGCGGCCGGAATCCGGATTTATCCTTTTTGCCCTGGGTCCCCGGCCGGAACTTTCCCTTGCCCTTAACTTTGGCGTGATAAGAGTTTTTCACTAAAAGCCCTCGATTAAGCTCTTAATCTGGACTAGCTTCTCCGCTCGTATTTGTTCCTGCTCTACAATCCATCTCATAATTTTTTGTGAGATTTCGAACAAGTCTTTATGAGTTTCGATCCGATAATCGATAGCTTCTTTACTATGCTGTTTTATCCCTTCTACAAATAGTCCCGGCCTTTCTAAATTTTTATGTGTGTACCCGTAAAGAGAATCGGCATACCAGTTGGTGAATTTTGGCTTGCCTGTATGAGAGTCTCCCCATACCAGAATATCAACAAAGCGAATCCACCTGAACCAGTTATCATTACCGAGCTCATCCGTTGGCGTTCCGTAGCACACTAGTTTTTCAAAGTTATTTTCCATTTCGCTCCTTACTATCTTGGCGGGCCGCCGTAAGACCTCTGAATAATTCTGTATGCTTCATTCAGGCGAGCCATCATTTCGGCGTTGCCGCCTTTGTCCGGGTGGTAGCTCTGCGCTTTGGCTTTATAAACCCGGTCGACCAGATCGGGCGGGTCACCGCGGGTAACCCCGAGGAAGTCAAAAGCATCTTCCAGATCTTCTTTATTCGCCCGCTCGCTAGTTACCTGGTCAGCTTGCACGATATCTGTGGTAAAAGTAAGGTTCTGGTACTGAATGCCCTTATTCTCGGCAATCCGGATGCGGTCGAGGAAAAGAAAAATATTACGCAGGTTGAGAGATCTGGTGGCCAGGTTGTAGGATGAAACTGTCTGCCACTGTCTTTGGTGCAGGTACCGGACAGAGACCCCCGGCAGCCGGCGCTTTGTGGCGCCAACTATCTCTTCCTGCCAGATAATCTCATACTGGCCTTTATCGACTCCCCACCGGTAGAACATATCCCGGATGTCCTTTCGACTTCTTTCAGAATCAACTCCTGCCATTTCTTCCCTCCAACGGTATGTATAGGTCTCGAGCTGCTTTTAATGTGCCCGGTAGTTTGGTCATAGGGCCGGCGCCGCGCGCGTCCCACCAACCGATTTTGCACGTATCGCAGACGAAGAGGGTCATTCCCGGAATGTCACCAGGTTGCTTCGGGATCCGGTGCACCCCTTTCGAAGCCTTATGAACCGGGCACCTTTTGGATTCAGGCCAATCAAAATTAACCATCTATTAATCCTCGACGGTGTAAACTACCTTGATTCTTTGGTGATTAGTCCGGCCACATATTTTCCTTTAGGAACCTTGACCACAGCGACCGCAACCGGATCCTCACCTGGTTGGTGGGCCCGGACTTCGACCACACAATCTCTTTCGGTGTCCAGCAGTACGGGGTTAAACCGGATTTCCCCTTCGACCGGGGGCCTCCCGTTAATCATCAGCGTTTCCGGTACCGTAACCATGACGCCGGCGCCGGCGTCCTCTTTATGTTCCGGAACAATGACGACTTCGACTGCCATGCCGGAGCTGATTAGCTTTTCGATCTGTTTAATATTTTTAGCTGTTAGTTCCAAAGATCTCACCCCTTCCGGTCAATTAAGACCTTGTTATTTTTAATGGAAACCTTGATCTCTCCGGCCTCGATGGAATCCAGGAGCCCGGTAGCAACCCGGATATTTTCCGCCCACCGGACCAGTATATCGATGTCACCCTGGGATACGTCGGGTTGATTCTCCATAAGCCGGGCGATTAACATCGCTTGTTCTCTAGCTGTTAGTGGTGTGTTTGCAAGTGCCATATCATTCCTCTACGTGGTGAAAAATATTATTCAAAACCGAAAAGGCCGCTTGCAGAAGGCCGTTAGTATAGCCGGCTTGCCATGCTTCCCATTTATCATTAGGGACCGATACCCCACTGGCCTCGTCGACAATATCCTTTGGGTACGGGTTTCCCTTTACGGTTGTTTTTCCTGCACTCACAATAATCTCCTATTTTTTATTCCCTGAACAGGTACCGGTGCCCGACCTTAAACTCTTTCATATAGCGATGGCCCAATTACCCTTTTTTCTCTGTTCGTTCTCTTTCCGCTGGAGTAGATCGCCCCGGTGCTGTTGTTCCATCAGTTTTCTTTGGCTTTTGCTTAACCGATTTCTTTTTGAACGGCGCTCCTTTGCACTTTTCGAGTTTGACATGACTCTACTTACCTGCTGCCAGCTTGAGAATGTCCTGCTCGAGCTGGGTGATACGATCTTGAATTGCTTTTAGGTCTACAAGATCGGTCTCTTTAATGTCTTCCTGAATTATTCCCCTTATGGCACTGCTCAGGGTCAAGTAATAACCTATAGTTTCCCAGTGCTCTCTCCCCATAAGAGTTGTATGCCTTTTTTGGATAACTATGTTGTAAGGAATACTGGCGATCCGGTATTTCTGACCGACAGGTATGCCCCTACGTGGCACCAGAGCCACATTCTTTGCCCTTCCTGGCGGTGTAACAACCCTTCCCCTACCAATTCCCTTACCCGACAATGTTAGGGGCTCCGTACGACGTTCTACGCTATTGGTTGAGTCTGTAGCTTCTGGCATAGCATTTTCTCCTGACTTTATCATTCGGTGTTTTTACTCCGACGTTTCTTCGCTTTTAAGTAGATGGTAATGTTGTTATCACCAAACGTAGGGCGTGGAAGCCACGGGTTTTAACCCGTGAAGGAAACGCCCTTTCCTCCTTTCTGTTATTGTGAATGTCGTTGTTATATGGTATACTAACAACATGAGCAGAGAATACAAACATGACGCCCATCGAGTCCATCTCGTGCTATACCATCTGATTTGGTGCCCCAAACGCCGGAAGGCGGTGTTGACTGGCAACGTAGCAATAAGGCTGGACCAGATACTGCATGATGTAGCGGCAAGCCATAATTGGAACATTGAACGTCTGGCTATCCAGCCTGACCATCTACACCTGTTTATCCAGGGCGATAGTATAACGCCGGCACATGAAATGGTACGGCTCTTGAAGGGACGCTCTGCACACGACCTCCGTAAGGAATTCCCTACTCTGCTACGGTTGCCCAGCCTATGGACACGGTCATATTTCTGTGCTACTGCCGGGAATGTATCCGCCCAGGCGATTGAACGATATATCGAAGCCCAGAAGGGAACGTAATGAAGCAGACCTTGATGATAAAGCTCGCTCCAACTAAAGAGCAGCACCAAGCGTTGCTTACCACGATGGAAACGTTCAACGTAGCCTGTACTTACGTTGCCGATGTGGCCTTTAATAACAAGATATTCGGTAAGTATCGCCTTCAGAAGTCGGTATATACAGTTCTTCGTGATGAGTTCAATCTCTCGGCACAGATGGCGATCAGGGCTATCGCCAAAGTTTCCGAGGGCTATAAAGCGGATAAGAAATCCCAGCACGTAATCAAGCCTCATTCGGCGGTTGTCTATGACCAGCGCATCCTCTCCTGGAAGGGCCGAGACATGGTTTCTATCCTTACTCTTCAAGGGAGACAGATGATCCCTGTCAGAGTCGGGGATTATCAAGAGGGTCATATGGATCGCCGTGTCAAGCAAACCGACCTGGTTCTCCAAAAAGGTGTCTTCTACCTGGCCGTGATTGTAGATATCCCTGAACCGGCCACCGATCTGGCAACCGGAAGCATGGGGGTTGATTTGGGTGTAACCAACCTGGCGGTCGATAACGACGGCCAGTTCTATTCGGGTGAAGATGTCGATAAGGTCAGGGAAAACATCGATGCCCTGAAGGCTGATCTCCAAAGCAAGGGCACCAAGTCGGCTAAGCGGCATCTCAGGAAACTCGGTGGCCGGGAGTCCCGCTTCCGGCGTTCGGTCAATCATCGAATCAGTAAAAAACTTGTGGCTAAGGCTAAAGACACGCATCGCTGTATCAGTCTCGAAGACCTCTCCGGTATCGGCGACAGCACGGTTCGACACAGCCAGAGGCGTAGACACAAGTCGTGGGCGTTCAATCAGCTCCGTACCTTCATCGAATACAAAGCTAAGATCGCCGGGGTTATGGTACGGTTGGTCAATCCTCGGAACACTTCCCGGGAATGCCCCCAGTGCCATCATATTTCTAAATCCAATCGCCGTTCTCAATCGCTATTCCTCTGCCAGCACTGCGGCTATAGCCTCCATGCCGACGTTGTTGGCGCTATCAATATCTCTCGTAAGGCATCCGTCAACGTGCCTATCGTCTCGCCTGGCCTCAATTGGGGCTGGGCAGGGACAAGCTCGCCGGCTTTAGCCGTGAGTGGTTGACCTTCAATGAGTCGAATAATGGAGTCGTAGGGTGTGAAACCAGAGGCTTGTATAGTTAAATTAACATCGCCAGCGGGTAAGTTATTAATCATAAAATAGCCATTATTATTGGTCGATGTTGCAATCTGAGAAGTCGAAATAGAGGCATGACTCAGAGAAGAAAGAGTTTTCTTATCTAAAACTTGACCAGTTAATGTTGCTAGATTTACTACTTTTTGAGGCATGTCTCCTCCATATTGACACCGGAGGAGGGTCATGCTAAATTATGAGCTAATCGTTCGCTTTTTATTTAGACCCTCGCGGCGCCTGGCTCCGGTTCAACCCACCGGAGCCAATTAATTTTCACCCTCTGGTTCAAGTCTTTGCTTCCTGATATTGTCTAGCTCTGTTTTGGGAATGTAGATAGTGCCCCCGATTTTAACCGCCTTGATCTTATCCTTATCGATCCACCGGTATAGAGTGGGACGGGGTACTCCAGTTTCTTGCGAAGCCTGGTCAACGCTCAATAAATCCTCGGTATTGATCTCAATTACGCCCATTATCACGGCCTCCTGTAGTAGACCGGACAATCTTATCACGACAAAAAAGAAAAAGTCAAGCCCTAATTTACCCTCTTCTTTTCCTGCTTTCGGGACTCATCCCCAACTTTGCCATTCTTTGGGCCTTGTCGATCAGGTAGATTGCTTCTGCCGGTGTAAGTACGAAACCTGGCGGCATGGGGGCGAAGGGATCGGCCCGCTGGACCTCCGGACGGATCTTGCTCAAGTCGATGTTGTCTGTCACGAAAAGACCTCCTACCAAAATATCAGTTGTATTATATTAAAAGCGACCGGGAAAACAGCAATGGGGACAAAATAGAACATCCACTTGGGCCTGTTCATCCAGACCAGCATCAGCGGGATTAACCCTACTACCAGCCACTTGGTCAATATGGTGATCGCCCAGCTCCCGGACATGAGATAGACGGGGTTGAGCTCAGTCGCCCCTAACCTGGTACTAAAAAAGGTTGTAATGCTATCAGTGGCATTGAGCCCGATCCACAATCCGAGGGAGACAGCGGCGACTTTGGAATTTAGCATTTTAGCCTCCAAATTTACTGAAGTATTTGCTTCCAATCGTCTGATTCGCATTTGGGGCAGATATCTTTTGCGTAATAGCCATCTACGGGTAATTCCTCTAGGCTGGCTTCGTATTCATGGCTGCAATGCGTGCATAGTAATTTTACTATTGTCTGCAAGATTCCCCTCCTTTTTTCTTTTTTCTGCTATCTCATCCCACCGGGCGGCAAGGTATTGCAGAAAAGTCCTCCGGTCGACGCCCTTTTCCTGGCATATTAGGATTAGCGGCTCAAGACTCAGTTTGTTGTCGGTTTGTACTTCGCTCAAATCAAGTCTCCTTTGGTGTAATTTAGTTTACTTTGGTGCACTAAGGTGTAAAAAAGTCACCTAAATTGGCGGCCCCGGACACCGGAAGGAAATGATAAGGGGTCTCAAACCAAACCTTCCGGGCCGGTGCCATGTTAAGAGGGGTAGCGCCCGCCACTTGTCGAGGGCGGACAGGCGCATCCCCTGAAGGAGAAGTCCGGGGCACAGGTATCCCCGCTTTACCCGCCGTTATACCGGTTGGTCACTTAGTCTATCACAGGCAACTAAATCCCTCTTAGCAAGGGCCGGTACTGTAGCGGCAGCCGACAGTGATCGACTGGCTCGCCTGTGCCCCGATTGAGTTTCTATGCGTCCTCGTCAAATAGGTTGGGGAAAAACCCCAAAGCTCCCTCTCTCTCACCTGGAGATAATCCGTAATTTGCATAGCCAGCTTTTTCTAGTAAAAACTGTTTGGCTTCTTCGTCTGATATCAAATGGAAATTGGATTCCGTGCCTTGCCACATTGACCAGGAGTAAGTGTAGAAATAGAGTTTGCCCGATCTGGCCTTATGGGCGTACAGGTCGACGCCGGAAGTGTACCGGGTGCCCGTATTGGGCGGATTGTGTGGCGCATCGAATAGACAAGCGTCGGTGTCGATATTGATAGCGACCTTTTTGTTCTCGGGAGTCATTAAAATGTGTACCATTTTAGCCCTCCGTTCCCTACCTGGCTGGACTCGCTCAGGGATTACGGGAAGGTATTGACAACAATTTTGAAGTATTATACGATGTGCTCACTTAATTCGATACAAATTTTTAATAAACAGTGATTGGCGCCACAAGAAGGCCCGGGCTATACTGCAGTAACCCGGGCCAAACTCGTTTTAGTTCTGTCTGTGGCACAGCGGGCAGGTCAGCCGATGGGTCGCTTCGTCTCCGAAGTCAGCAACCACTTTCAGGGCTTTCATGATCTGTCTGGTATTGCCCCTCTCTATCAGATGAGAGGTCGCGTAGGTTATCAGATTTTGCATGTCCCAGGCATTCTCCGGAGGCTGTTCTATCGCTCTTGCCCTGATTGCCTCTGCAACCGACCCGGTGATTCCAGAGTCTTTGATTAAGGCTTCCAGCATTCGGGCCCGTTCCTCTGGGGGGACTTTTTCATCGACCAGCTTTTTCCAGCCGGAGACCACCTTATCGAAAGAGTTGTAAGCTCTCCTGATGGACTGCCGGAAGAATTGCCAAACGCTGTCGCCCTCGCCCCCGCCACCCGTAAATTCAGAAAGGACAGTATTCGATGTGAGTCCATTGGTACAGACTAGCCTCACGGCATACGACTGGACAAAAGGCCGGGTTATTCCCATTGGCGAGAACCTCAGCAGCACTCCGGCTTTAACGAGATCCCCCCGCGGGATGTGAGTTCCGTCCGGGGCAATAACGGGAGCGGTTTCGGTGCCGGCTACTTCAAGCGAGACAGTCTGCTTATCGATCATTACCCGCATGTATTCTTCTACCGGTATGGTCTTTTCCAGCAGGTCTAGTAAGTGATCGGGTTCCACTGTGCGTCGAGTCCCAAAGGGTACCAGTGAGGTGATCTTATCGTCTTTGACGACCATGGAGTATGAACCATGCCCCTGCAGGAGCTCGGATAGGGCTTTCGAAAAAGTCTCCGGACTCAGTTTTCCAGCGAGTCCCAAGGGAAGGCCAGCGAATTCCATCAGCGACCGCTTATCGGCCACGTCGATTGCCGGGGATCCCCGACCCGGTCGGAGCTGGACCATATCCGGTGTTACCAGTATCCGGGTACCGCTGGAATCTTTGACGTCCCTGATTTTGCCCTCTACCAGAGGTTCGATAGTTTTAAGTACGGTTTCTCTTTTCATTTCGTTGCGACTAACTCCTTTTTACTTTGATTTTAATAACCATTTTGAATATAATACTGTAATGCCTGCTAAAAATAGCTTAGAGGTTGTTTGCTCATATTGCGGATCTGTTTTTTCACGCCCTCCTTCTTTACTTGAAGGTAAAAAACTCCATTTCTGTAATAATAAGTGCAGATCTCTTTATCAAGATCATAAGGTTCCAACCAGGTGTAAGGGCTGCGGCATTGTGATTTACGTTCAGCAATTCTTTTATTCTCATGGACAGTCCCATTTTTGTAGCCGTGAATGCTACGATAAACATAGGACAGAAGGGTCAAGATACATATCGTGTGATTACTGTGGAAAGATCACTTACCGGAAACCCTCTTTTGCTTTAAAACTTAAACATCATTTCTGTTCAAAACAGTGTTGGAGAAGATGGTTACACTTTTTTAGGGTACGAAATCTAAACTTTAACTGGCGAGGTGGAAAAGCCTATTATTATGGTCCAAATTGGGAATATCAGTCCCAATTAGCAAGGGAGAGGGACCATACTACATGTCAGCGTTGTGGGAAGAAACCAAATGGCCGCAAACTTGATGTTCACCACAAGAGGGCTTTTAGATTCTTTGGGTTGAAGAATTACATCGAAGCCAATGACTTGTCAAACTTGATTACCCTTTGTAGAGTATGCCATCCCCAATCTGAGGATGATAGACCATCCGTTACCCGCTCACGCAGCAACGTGCCCGTTCTCGAAAATACGACTCAGTTCGTCACACCACCAGCTCGGCAAATTATTGGTCAACAGTCCGAACCTCAACCTGCTGGTATCCATAACATAGCCACTTCTTAATTTCTGCCTGTCAGTTGGGATATTGGCGAAAACCTCGATAGCTCTTCTGGTGAACATCTGCATTTCGCTCCGTTCAAACATGGCGTGAGCCTGGGTAGGCTCTTTCCATATTACTCTTTGAGCCTCCATTACTACATTTCTGTCGAGTTTCGAGGAGTGGTGAGCTATGAAAATGATGAGCTGTTCTCTTTGACCTGATACACCAATTAGATTATCGAGTGTAACTGCTTCACCCGATTGAGTCCTTCGTGCATGAGCGGTCTGTGAGGCTTCATCGACAACTATTACCGCCTTTTTAGGTAAATCTTTGAGGGATGTGACAACAGAAATCCACGAAGGAAGCAGCCTTCGTTTAGGCTTTTCAAGTTGGAACGGTAAGAACAAACACCCGGGTAAGTCGCGTTTAGAGTGGAGGTAGTCCATTATTTCGAATGCTAACCCCGTTTTACCTTTCCTACGATCTCCCATAATAACCACTGTGCCAGGGAAAGGTATCTCTTTCGATATTGTTGTAATTTCAGGTTTTGAAAGAATAGCCCGAGCGAATTGCTCGTCTTTATTCCTTTCCCACTTTTTAAGTCTTTCAGTCCATGAAACTGCTGGTACCAATAATCCTTACCCCCTTATCCTTTTTTTGCCCCTACTAAGCATATCGATTGAGGTCGATTTATCGTTGCAACGAGTTTTTGACGCTATTTCTCAAGAAATGCTAGTACCTCTTAGGTTTTAAGACGACAGTGACTTTCGTCTCTTTTGGTATCCATGCCTTGTTTTTAATGACCATCGAGGCGGTATTGTGCTTCGGCTTCTGGAAGTATCCCTTAATCTCCCCGTCCGGTCCTTTCCGGTTTATCCTCAGTATCGCCTCAACTTCCAGGTGTCCGTTGGACCGGATCAGAGTATCCGGCTGAGGCATGAGCTCGATGAGCTGCCGGAGCTGCTTGGAGCCAACCGTAATGTCTCCGAATTCAACGGCGTCGCCCATTTTAAGGGCCTTGATGAGCGACTCGTTGAGAAAGACCCACCCGCCGTCTTTTTTCTTGCCCCACGGGCGTTGTATGGTACGCTTCAAATTCCACCCCCTTTTTAGTTAATATGGGCCTGAACGTATTCAAAACCGTACAGCCAGTCCATTTCGTAGATATTAGAGGCGGCCAGGAAGATGTTAGGTACCAGCCGGCAGAGGTCGGGATCGACCAGGGCGTTGCCAAAATGGTCAGGATAGATGGAGTCGTTATTATCCAGTTGGTCTTCCATGATTTTCCCTCGCTTGCCGCTTTTCTTCCCGGTGCTGATTCCAAAGACCCTCGACGAAAGCGACCGTAAAACCGAAGGTCAAGCACACGATGATACCTGCCATTATCCAAAACCACGTTGGGATTTTCATACTGGATTCTCCCTCCTTACTTTGACATCTTTTGCTCCATCCAGAAAAGCATCAGCTTCTTCTTGGTCGTTGATATCAAGCTCTTTGTAACACTCTGGACAGGAAAATGTATTATCGGAATACTCTGTATTCTTCTCGTGGAAATTGCCCCCTTGACTATAATCTCCACTTTCTGAAGCTGTTACGTGATAATTGAGGTAATCAATCTCTTTTTTACAGCTAGGACACTTCGGCACTTTGCACCCCCTTTGCGACTTTGACGATAGCCTCTCCGAATTTCAGGGCGTCTTCTCTCGATAGATGCAACTGGATTGGTTCGCTGCCGGCAGGGCGCCTACTGGATACCTCAATGAAAATCAGGTCTTCAATTACACTGGAGTCCCAAATTAGCGAATGATGTGGCGTAAACCACCCATTCCGGCCTCGCGCCTTATTGTCCTTGTTTGAGAATTGTACCTGAGCATCAAGTGACATAATCACCCCCTTAACATTCGCTTAGACAATCGCAGGTTCCGTCCCATGTGCCGTTGGCCATGAAATGAGAGTTGAACTTGCCGTCCAAGTGGCCGTTTTCTCTTTTGCAGGTTCCGAATGAATAAAATTGAGCCATTGGGAATTGACTGACGGTATAATTCCTCGCTCCGTCAACCATGTTCAAGGCATCTTTATGAACCTTGAACGGCCCGACTAAATAGGCTACTCGCTTACCATCGATGCAATCGACGTAGTAGCAAGGCTCATCAGTCCAGTTACCAAGTTTCACGGTATCAGAAGCCATTTGCACCCCCTTACCAACTAAGTACTAACGCCAGAAACAGGATTCCGACTACTCCGAGTAGAACAACGTCCCATAGATCGAACATAGTTCCTCCCTTATCGTTAATCAGCCCACTACTGCCAATAAGAAGATCACGGAGCGTTTCAGGCTTCTTACGGGCAGTCGGTCGGATGACTAGCTATTTTTTCTTGGTCTTATCGGCAGGCTTCGAACCGCAAAGTACAGCGGTCACTTGTACCTGGTACTTCTCACCCGCTTCGCCTAGCACTTTCCCTTGCCCTCGAAATCCGGTTGAGCCGGTGCTAAACTTGGTCGGACTCATCGGGATAGTGATAGATGCTCTGTTTAAAATATCCTGTCCGGTCATTGTGTTATGATTCCCCCTTATCTTTTTTTATTCTCTTATCGCACGTTTCCGAGCGATAGACACGCGGCCTTGAACTTTTTAATTTGATCCCGTGTATAGCCATGCTGGTATTCGTCGATATTGATAACCCGCGACTTTGGCACACTCTCAAGATCAAGCGATTCCCGCTTTGCGCGGTAATGTAGTTGACGATCTTCGAATTCTCCGGTCGGATACAGACCGATCAAGATTCCGTGATAGTGCAAGTAGTAACGCGGAATCTCTTTCCGTTTATCCCGCTCGCTATTCTCACCTTGAATTCGAGCGTTACACTGATTGCAGTATTGAGACTGAAGCATCGCTGGCCTAGTCTCACAGATTACGCACTTTGGCCTATTTACCACGCTTCACCCCCTTAACTATTTTCCCCGTCTCAAGTGACGCTAGTTTTGGGCACTTGAGGCCGCGGCATGGATAATTACATTTACGGCAGAACGATATAACCATAATTCACCCCTTATCGGTTTTTAGACCAATTCCGAGAGTTGACCGAAGTCAACCCCCGTCGATTGAGCTAAAAGCACAATCCCCCCTGTGATCTGCAGCAGGGGGTCTGTGCTGTAGTCATACTCACGGATGACAGTCGCGTGTGGTCGAGGATACAGTAAGCTCGTGTGGGACTTTTGCACACGGGACTCTCGTAATCGGTTACAGCCCAAAAGACTTGCTACCGTCTTGGCCGCCGTTCTAACAATAGCTCTCCCGTTATCCAGCGGAGCCTCTCAGGAGGGCGCAGGAAGAGAGCTAGTGCCACCGGCTGGCTGTACTGTGTTCTCTTGCTATTGGGGGAAGATAGCACAGCCGCGTTACGAGCATGGCTTACCGAACCGTTAGACCATCTGTTGGAGAATAGACTCCCGTCGATGCTCCACGGTCATAGCTCACGGCCTCTTTAACGTCTAGACAGGACGGGAAACGTAGTGCTTACGCTTCCGGAAGCCGTTGATTTAGGCCAACGAGTCCCCGTTCATTATCCGTCAGAGTCGGCCAGGAAGTGCAGAGCCTTATCCCGAAGACCACGTTCCCACGTAGGACAGCGATACACTCGTGCTGGCGTAGATTCCTCGGTGTGCCCAGGTCCGCGTAGCTATCAGGTTGACCATGTGACCCCCGCATGGGAGAGAAAACTCCCCCGTAGCCAGCTCCAGACTTCGGAGTGGTTGCGAGCACGTGACCGGATATTAGCTTTGCCTCACTCTAGGTATTGGCTCATTTTACTAGGCTTGAATTGTCTTATAACTAGCATATCGAATGACTGCTAATTACTGTTGCAATCCATTTACTAACAAAAACAAGTGAGAGACTTTTTATAGTCTCTCACTTGCCTTAATTAGTGCCTTATGCTTAGTCTATCGAATGACTGCTAATTAGTGTTGCACTAGCTTAAAGTTAACTGATAGCCGCTCTTAGCAATCCATCGCGCTAACTGTGAACGTTCAGTATTGGAAAGTGAATGACCGGTAATTGGACGCCCGCGCAGTAGAAAGCGCTTGTATTCTTTTCGATGTTTTCCTACAATCGGCGCTTGAACAGGTTCACGGATTGCGCGGTCATGGGTTAACGATTGTCCACGCATACGCTTGATGATTAATGGTTTTATGTCGTCTGGTATCCGCGACCACAGTCTAACCGCGGTATCATCACTCTCATACTTGTTAACGAATTCAATCTCTCCCACAATTAAGTCACCTAAACTTGTTACGTCACCATCGTCGCTCTCTATCTTAGAATCTAAGTCAATGTGAGCGTGAATCTTGCTAGCTTTCCACCAGTCTAGCCAGTCACCGCGTATGACTGAATATGCCAGTTTAGGCTCATCGATACCAGACTTCAAAAGCGTAGCTGTAAAATCTTGGAAACAATCCAGTCTATCATCATAAGGCACTTTAGACGCGAATATGTAGGCAATTCGCATTGATAGCTTCGTTTGTTCTGGTAGATTCTTTACAGCTTCGAGTGTAGATTCTACCGCGGCCGTGTAGTCACATTCTGGTATGTTAGTGCAAAGCACTTTAGCTATACTTCGATATTCAACTTTGATTGTATCTGTATTCATTTTTTAACCCCTTATCAATTTTTTATTTTTTAGCTTCAAATTTTAATTTTCGATTTTGAGGTTATCAGACTCTAATTTGATGTTTTTCACTCTCCATGACTTTACAATATATCCTATTGTTAACTTTGTTGGTATACGGTAATAGACATATTAATGAATCTCAAACACGATTGCAATAGGCTTGATTGATTTTTTTTGAAATTCGAAGCTAAAAAAATATTTTCGAAGCTAAAAAAAATTGAAAAATCGACGCGGCTCCACGAAGCTAATCGAGACTGGAAGCGGTTAGCCCTGGCCGGGCTATCTGGCTAGTCTGAACAGCTTCCTGGTCGGGACCTCATCCCTGCCTGAGAACTGAGGCTCTGGCGACTCCTCAACGTTCTCACTGATCTCGAGTATTCCCTGGCCCTGGAGTGTCCACACCTTAACCCGGAAGCTGTCCCAGGTAGCCATCCGGTAGGGGATCTTCCGGCCGGCCTGCACTGAAAGAGCCTTCATCCGGACCAGGTAGGCTTTGTGCATTTCGGTCGTACTGGCTTCCCGGTGGCTGGATAGGTATTCTACAATAAAGTCCACTACTCTCAGAGGATGATGATCGCCGCCCTTGGCTGATATAAACGGTTTTCTAATTACCACTTGGTTTCTCCTTTTCGAATAGCTTGTCGTACCAGTCCTGTTGCTCCTCGAGGGCCAGTTTCCGGTACCGCATAGTAGTTCCAATATCCTTGTGGCCGAGCTGCTCCTGCAGGAGCCGAGCCCCTTCCATGGTCGGGTTTAGCTTCATAGCATGGACCGCAAAAGCATCCCGGAGCTTGTGGGGACTGATATTGTGGTACTTTTCCGTCTCCGGGTTATAGATCTTCGGCAGGCCGGCCCGGATGCCCGCCTCTACAAATATCTGCCAGGCGTGTTGCCGGCTCAGGCTGAATAGTTTATGCTTTTCTTCTACCACCTCGAGTTGGACACCTTTCATATACCCCCGGATCATCTCCAGGGTATCTTTGTCGACCGGGACGGTCCTCATTTTGGGATGGGATATCACTTTCTGAATAACCGCCTCGACTTTGGCCGTACAGTGGGGACAAAAAGAGTCGGATTTACGGAGCCGTGTGTTGCACTGTGGGCAGGATATGGAAACCCTCGCTTTCTGGTGCCTGATCGTAATCAGGGACCGTTTAAAGTCGATGTTTTCAACGTACAAGTTGAGGGTCTCGGAAATGCGGCAACCGAGCCGCCTGGTTATCCGGATCATCAGTTGGTCCCGGAGATTCTTGGCAGCCGCCTCATGTTTGGCCGTTTGTTCCTGGTCGAGATAGGCTTGAGCCTCGATTGTTTTTTCTTCTGCCATATTCCCCTCTTTTATTTAACAATCTCTCAAATTGTCTTGCTTGTCAGTATAGCACACAGTTGAAAGTCGTGGTATCATTATGACAAAAGTATTTCTTGAGAAATGGAGGGGTTATCATGGCAGAAGTAACAGAGATCCCGAAAGAAAAGGAAATGATTAAGGTCTATACGGCCGGCCACTGTACCCCCTGCGAGGAGATAAAGAAGGCCCTCCAGGAAGGTAATTTCACGGTCGACGGTAAAGAGGAAACGATCGATGTCATCGATATCGAGACGGATGAGGGATTCGTTGAAGCCCAGAAAAGGGAACTTACGGCGGTACCGCAAGCCTTCCGTGGCGCCAAAGAATGCAAAATAAAGATCGACGACGAGACGAAAACCGTTCTAATCGAGTGCGAAAATGGCGAAGATAACAGCTAAAGTCATTGTCCGTAAAATGCCGGCATCTCACCCTTTGAGCGAGCACCAGCTCCACATCAGGGAAGTCAACGAGAAATGTGGTATTAAAAAGGGAATAACCCAGGCCGAATTCCAGGAAGCGATGAGGGAATGTATCCCCCAGGAATGGAAAAAACTCAAAGAGCAAACCCAGTCTGATGAAAATACGAATAACCCGTCCTAGGAGTCAACTATGGATAATAAGCCGGCGATTTCTGTTAAGTTATGTGAATGTGGCTGTGGTTTACCTGCGCCTATTTCAAAAGAGAATAGAAAGCGTAATGGCTATATCAAAGGACAGCCTGTAAGATTTATCAAGGGGCATAGGGGTAAACTGCCAAATAGATACAGATATCCCCCTGAATTTTGGGATGACATCGTTACTCTTTATGTTGACAAAGTATTAAGTACCACTGATATTGCCAAAATTAAGGGATGTAGTGACAATGCGGTGGCTAATTGGCTTCGCAGGAAGGGAATTGTACTGAGAGATTACAATGAGCGCTTCCAAAAAACATATAAAAATCATCCACGAAAACACGCTGATAAGGAAACAAATAAAGAAGGCTACGTTCTAATCTACCTGCCAGATCACCCTTATTGTAATAGCCATGGGCGGGTGCTTGAACATCGCCTGGTTATGGAAAGACGATTAGGAAGGTACTTACTGCCCTCTGAACATGTTCATCATATCGATGGAATTAGAAGCCATAATGAGGATTCTAACCTAAAATTACTCTCTCCGTCTGATCATTCTGTCCAGACTCAGATCTGTAGTCAGTGCAAACTTCGAAAAGAAATCAGGTTGCTCCGCTGGCAAGTGAAAGAGTTAACAAAGTCTCTTCAGTTAAGGCTTAACAATTAAAGCTAATTATTGAAATTAAAGAGGGCTCGATAAGAGCCCTCTTTAGGTCAATCACATCCACCCATCGGCTATGAGCTAAGTTAGAACTGATCAGGAATGCAGGTCCGCATCTTATTGACCAAATCTCCCCTACTCATACCTTTCTTGATCCCGCAGGTCTTAGCCGCATCGCGCACTTTCCGTTGAGGTGCAGTGATGGGGTATTTACGCGGGAACTTGGATAGGACGAACCCCGAATGCTGTTTGGTTGTAATTCCTTCCAGCTTGTGGGGGCCCGGCCGCCTCTTGATTACCAAGGGCATACTTTCGACTATCATTGAGACGTCCTCCAGAAATAATAAAACCCGCTTTCGCGGGCTGCTGGACCTTCCTGGTCTAAGTGACCTAAGCCTCGGATCGACCCTTAGCTCGATATCTTATCAGCCGATGGTCGGGCTGTCAATACCTCGAGAGGATCGTCGGTGATCTCAACGTTGGTGGAGTGGACGTCTAAAATATTGTCCGTCTTACAGCGCCGGCAGCGGATTACGACGGTACCTTCAACCATGGCATAGAGAGAGAGAAAACGGCCGCAAGAAGTACAGTGGAATTCTTTAAACTCGATATTGTCTTCCGGGGAGTATTTCGCCTTGCTTTCTGCCATTAGTCGGGTACTCCTGTTTTCACTATCTGCTGGAGGCGTTCGCTAAATTCTCGGTAATGCTCATCCTCATCACCGGCGATGTCTTCGTAAAGCCTGGCGCTCTCATTATCCCCATGGTTTCGGGCATGGACCGCTCTTTGATGATACCAGTTGGAGGCGGTCAGCTCCTCGCTCATACTATGCTGCAGTCCATCAGAGATCGTCGCCGGAGTATTATATGTCAGCGGTGCCCGGTGGAGTTTGTCGACCACTTGCTGGGCTATCTGTTTGGACAGGTCGATTATTTGTTGCTGGCTGATTTCCATGCTTTTTCAACCTCCCGGACTGCTTCTTCTGCGGCGAGTTTTTTAGCGTCTTCGAGAGTTAAAGTTACGGCCTGGGGATCGGCCGCGGAGTCCATGATTATCTTCCTGAATTGCTTGAACTGGTTGGCCATGACCGGATATTCGCCGGCATATTTTCCGCTGGCGATCGCCTCAATGGTGAGTTTCGAATGGTTTACTTTCAACCAATCTATGATCTCCTGGTAAACCGGGTTTCCCGGATCCTGGGCGACTAATTCTTCACTGGCTGCCTCGAGATAAAGGCCGTGTTTATGGTCCAAACAATCACAGGGTTTGCCGGCGATCTTCATGCCGGAGGTCAAATCCAGCTCTGCTTTATACAGTTCTTTGGCCAGGCGGCGTTTTAAGGCGACGGTTGTTTCATCAGATGTCGGGAGAGCTGGTTTTATTATTTGAGGCTGAACAGCCGCAGTAACGGAGGGTGGACCTATAAGAGATCCGGTTTCAGTGGTGGTTTCAGTCAGTTCCGTTTTTCTGGAAGTCGACCGAGAGACAAGGAATTTAAGGCCCTGGGATACTAGCTTTCCACCTTCACGAAGAAAAAGACCTTTAAGCGTAGCGTCCATGCCCCAAGTTTAGAACCACAATAATGGATTGTCAATATACCCAAACTAAAAAGTATTGACAGCCCCGGATATAGGGCTTACACTAACAGGTACCGTTGCGTAAAACTAGTACGCCGTTGCGCTAAAAGGGCTCTAAGCCGTTGCGTAGGCTCAAAAACGGAGTTAAGAATGGCGAAATTCGGACCATCCCCCCACAGAGATGAAGCTCTTAAATTCTTGAGAGAGGGTATCCAGGAAGGGAAGGACGTTAAAGAACTGAAAGAAGAGAGTGTCCGGAGATTCGGGATAGCTTTAAGAACCGCCGATAACTACGTCAAGGAAATCAATAGCCCTAAACCGCCAAAGCTGACCACGGTAGAAAAAACAAAAATCGGACTTAACACGGTTAATACCACCCCTCAATCTCCACCGGTCAATCCAACTGTCGAGCCAGACAAAACAGCAGAAAATACCCAGGTACCTCAAGCCCCCTCCGGACAGACCAAGCCAATTCCTCAGACAAAGCAGACGGTCCTCGATGTCGTTGGCCCGACACTGGTAAATTTTCGATTTTATAATGACCCCGTTCAGATAAATTTAGCTTATCTTGAGGGAGCATACGGCGATTACAAGAAAATTATCCGTTTGGATCCATCAATCGAAGACACATTTGAGGAAGCGGTTGTTGGCGCCATGAGATATGTTCTGACCTCTCTTCGTAAGAGAGCCGCCCGAGAATTCGTTCTAATTATGGAGGAAGATGATAATGCCAACGTTAGCGGACCGACTGCAGGATGATGAAAGTACCCCAGTAAAGGGAGAACGTAAACCCGCCTCTATTTCTTCTCTTGAAAGAGAAATGGCATTAGACGATGATGCCCTGGCCACTGATTTAAGACGGACCCGGGCGGAAGAGCTTATTGCTATTCGTAGAAAGCGGATTGAGCAACTCACTGGAAATTCAGGTCAGGGAGCTGAGGTATCAGCCAGGCGAGAGACAAACGTGGAACAATCACTTGTCGATGTTGCCCAGGGGCTTCTTGATAAAGGCATGGAACCGAACACCGTGGGTCGGATGGTAGATTATCTGATCGGAAGCCGTCAGCCAGTCGGAGCTTACGGATTTCCGGGAGCACCTGCCCCTGCAGGACAGCAAATTACACTCACTGATATGCTTAATTTTGCCGATCGGTTGAATAAACAACCCCAGACGGATCCGGCGATCGCATCTCTCCTGGATAAACTAACCACTGAGATTACTGAAATAAAAGCGAAGGTAGCAGGTGGATTTAAACCTACCGGAGCTATCATGGTCCAGCAGGCGGACGGTACCTTCCTGAAGGTTGCAGACAGCGATCAGACCGTCGTTATACCTCGGGCCACTCCTCCACCTACTGGAATATCTCTCGAGGAGAAAAGACTAGATATCCAGCATGAGGAATTTAAGGCAAAGTTGGACGCAGACAAAGAGCGAAGCACTGCTATTGTAAATACCCTGGCTGCAATACCCGAGAAAATTGGAGAAGGGCTGGCGGCATTAGCTGAGGCCCGTTCAAATACCCCGGCAGCAAGAACAGTGAATAAACCTGGCCAGAACCCTCAAAATCTACCGGTCTGGAGGTGCACTACGGAAGGCTGTGGGACGGATATACCGGTACCGCCTGGCGCCCAGAAGATAGTCTGTCCGAAGTGCAAGACTGAATATAAGGGATCGGAATAGCCATGAAAGTAGACGATATCCCGGAATGGTTAATTAGAGCTGCCGGCGCCCTGGGTGGCGATAAGATTGCTTTTGGTTTCCTTTTCCGGAAGCTCAGAGACGAGAAAGTAGACGCCGAAGCCGTCCGGATTCAGATACAAAACAATATGGCCTTATTTGTATCTAATGACGTAGAGTGGGCTAAATGGCAAGATCTCTTCGCCCGGGCCGGCCTGGGTAAGTTTATTACTAAAGAGCGCTTCGAACAGGAATTCGAAAAACACATGCCTGATGTCTGTCAGTGTGTCCGGGATGAGCCAGGGGGCATTAAGTGGTTCGAAAATCAGATATTAGATCTTAGAATCAAGCTAGGCGTGCAAATAGACCCGTCACATTTCAGACCTATTGACAAACCATAATTTCAGTCTTAACATTGTCTTGAGGCGGACGACCCAATTTTGACGAAAGGCGCGTCCGCTTTCCTTTTTGCAGATTGGGTACGTCCCTCTCGCTAGAGAGGTGCCCCGTGGATTACGAGACGATTGATCGGTTCATGAAAGAAACCGGTCTGGCCGAAGAGCCCGCTTTCGACGACCTTAACTTTCTAATTGAGCCGATTAATTCTACGATGAACGGGAGAACCATTCTTGGCCTATACTACAAGAATTCCGCTCGTGATAATGTCGGCGCCCTTCCCGCCCACACTATTCACCTTCCGGAAGATTCAGACTATCAGACTCTAATCCACGAGCTCGGTCACCGCCATGGCGACTACTACCATCAGAACTTGAGCGAAGAATATGCTGAACGGTACCGCTATGACAATCAATATTTACTGCCGGCCGTAGCCCGGGTGTCTGAAGCCCCGGTCGCTGCGACCTTAGTTCCCGCGAATGCCCACCTGGTCTATGACCACACCTATGAGGAGGCTGGCAGTTATTCCGGAAACACGGAGCAGTGTACCACTAAAGTAACCGTCAACTTACCGGATCAGCTCTTCTCGAGCACCTGGCTAGTCGGCAGCATAGCCAATACGGTTAAGCAGCAGATCTCCGATCAGGGCGGGATGGCTCTCACCGTGAAGATCTACGAAGACATTGGTCCTACCTGGGTGACCGATTACTATGTCGTCATAACAGCGGCCCCAGCTCCGGTCCCTCGAGGGGCAGTCGGCTTTCCTTTCCCCTGGGTTATAGTTATTCCTCTTATCCTGGTCATCCTGGTAATAGTAACTTTTACCTGGCTGATAATCGAAATTAAGGATGTTACATTTGGTTCGCCGGCAGGGCTCTTTGTTTCCGGACTCGGTATAGCCCTCATTGGAGGCGGCGCCCTTTTACTCCTCATTGCCATTTCCAGGGCTTTTAAGGGAGGAAAGGAGATAGCTTCCAGCGCTAGCCAAAAATTCAAACAGGTTAAAGCGACATGAGCAAGCAAGAAGAAGATCAGGGAGTAACCGCGGTCGCAGTAATTGGAGGCCTAACCGTACTGGGGGTCGGCATTTACTTTATAGCCAAAAAGATCAAGGAAGACGCAGGGGGAAACGGCGGCGGGGGCGACACGGCGACTCTGACCGGAAAGATAAAGAATAGTTTTACCAACCAGGGGATACTCGGGGCAAAGGTAACAGTCGGAGCTCGAATAACTTATACCAACAACCAGGGTAATTACAGTATTTCAGACCTCGATCCGGGAACCTATGATGTGACGGTAAGCGCCACAAACTATGACCAGCGGTTGCTCTCGAAAGAAATTGTGGCCGGGGCCAATACCTTAGATATCGGGCTTATCGCCCGGGTTACCCTGCAGGGGATCGTTACGGACTCGGTAACAAACGGAGCGATCGCAAATGCTCTCGTGACTATCGGGAGTAATCAACTCTACACAAATGGCTCTGGCGGATACTCGATTGTCCTTCCGGAAGGGAATTATTCGGTCTCAGCATCAAAGACCGGTTATGTTCCCCAGACTCAACAGATACAGGTAATCCTTCCCCTGGCAATACTCAGCTTCTCACTTGTCCAGGAGTTTTCCAATACTGGAGTCATTCAGGGTACCGTTAAGGATTCTTCTAATTCAAACGGGATCTCTGGCGCCGTCCTTACTTTTACCGGGCCCGACGCCATTCCCCACCAGGTAACATCCGGAGCCGGAGGCGGTTACTCTATCGAGCTCCCTTCCAACTCGATACCGGGGATAACCTACTCAATATCCGGAGTGAAAAGCGGATATCAAAACTATTCCGGATCGGTAACCTTAAGGACCGGGACCTACACCCCTAAAGACATTCTGATGACGCCGGTCACTGTCTATTACGGAGCTGCTCACGGTTATGCCCTGGATAAAAATACCGGCTTCGGTATTTACAATGCCAGGGTAGTATTGATTCAGAATGCCGCAGAGCGCTATACCTCGTACACGGACGCCGAAGGCTTCTATGACATCGAGAATGTGGCCACAGGGACTTACGAGATCTGGTGTATCGCCAACGGTTATACCCAGCAGCAGGCCAGCATTATGATTAATGCCAACCAGGTGACTAATTACAATTTCCAGATGCCGCCTGTCGGTACCGCTATCGGATTCCACATGGAAGTCGAGTTCGACCCGAGCAACTATCCAACTGCTTATAAGTGGTACTGTGAAGTAGCTGGGATGGTCGCGGCTTACCTGCCGGTGGATGTGAGTAACCCATCAAGTATCTGGCACGGTCCCTGGGACTTGACTACCCGGCCGTGGCCATCGAATCTAACCCTGGAACTTTACAGTCAGAATGGCACGTTGTTATACAGGCGTACTTCAAGCGTGACTATGCAGAACGGTCATGCTTACTCGATATATGCGGATCTCTACATGGTTAATCCGCTGGTTGATCTGGGTCCGTTCTAACCGATAAAACCCGGGTCAGGAGGTGCTTATAGAGGAATAAAAGGGTATTGACATCGGTCAATTCATGAAATACTCTTATGTTATTCAAAGCCGGCGAGGGTTTGTTGATAAAATAGGTCTGTCTCGCCGGCTTTCCTTTTTATCACGGACCCCCGCCGAAGTAGAAAACCCTAAAAGGAGGAAACCCAAGTGCCTAATTGGACAAAAGTTGTAACAAACGTTGGAATCGGGGGGGCCGCTGGCGTTGCAGATAATCTGGCTCAGTCTTATGACGAGAAGAGAGCAATGGAATACGCGGCAGCCAACCCGGGGAAAGCCCTATCTATGTGGAAGCAGTTTGGGACTTACCTCAACTTCTTAGCCCCCGCTGCAGGCGTCGCGGCCATCGCCTTCATGCGTATGAGCGATGAAAACCAGATGCGGATCGCCCTGGTTGGTGGCCAGCTCGCAGGCCGGAAAGCCGCCCATCGATGGTGGAAGGTAACCGGCGCTCCGGTATCACCGGCCCCGTACACCCGGTTCAATCGGGTGGTTTCACATTCTGCCCCGGCCCCGAGAACATACGAACCTGAGTTCGATGCTGCCGGAACCAAGTTCTAAGTAACAAAATATTTTAGAAGGACCTTGAAGGAGGTATACACTGATGGGTTCAAGAAATTATCTACTCAACGTAAACGACCTTTCCGTAACCGACCGGGGTGACTTAAAACTCTCCGCCCTGGCTGCCGGTCTCGAGCGCTGTGCTATCAAGGGAATCGGTGACTGTAATTCCGATATCCCCGGACTGCAAGCGATACCTGATGCCAATAAAATCCAGAGGGTTCAACTGATAAAAGGTTGGATCAAACAAGGGAATTGGCCTCAGTCTATTACCCAGCGCGAGCTAACCCCGAACCTTAACGGCGACCTGGTTGCCGCGACGGCTCTGGATAGCTGGCTAACCGCAGCCCTGGCCGCTGTCGGTACCTTCTACACCTGTTTCCAGGCCATCGTTTCCCCGCAGCTCGCCCAGGACAAACTCATGGTTCTCTACGGCGCCTCGGTTGATTCCGTAGCCGTACCCATGCCCGTGTCCCGGATGGTTATCCGGCGCGGCGGGGCTGCCGGCAATATCATCGCCCAGTACGATATGGAAGAGCAGATGATCCGGCAGGATGTCGACTTCTTCTTCAGCGAGCCCCAGGTGATCGATCCCCAGCAAGCCTTCGCTATCCAGGTACGTGCCCGGGTCGCGACGGCAGCCGCCGAGATCGTCCACGTCCATAATTTCCTGTTTGAGCAGAGTGGTCTAATCGTAACCTAAAAAGGTCGAAATCTAAGTTCCCCTAACTAGGCAAGTAGAATCGGCAGGGGGAAAACCCCTGCCGATTATCGAAAGGAGAAAAAGACAATGAGTCTTAGGAACGTAATTAATGCAATCTACAAGGCCAGAGTTGATTCTGGAAATATTAACTATCTCACCGGTTTAACCGGTGTCCCCGCCTCCGGTGCTCCGGGTGCTTATGCCAAGTTACTGGCCAATGCTACGGCGACCGTAGCCTGGTGGCTGTGTGCTTTGGGCTACGGCAATCCCGATGCTGCCGGCGCCGTCGTCTTCGACTACGATATCGCCCGCTTTGAGGATGGGGTTGGTGATCTTAACCTGGCTGCCGTCCGGATCCATGTTGACGGGGCCTCCACCGACATTTCCGGTCAGATCAACTTCCCGTTCCCGCGGAGATCTCCTGCGGCCCAGGGCGCTGCGGCACAACAGACCACGGCTTCCGGTAAGACGCTGGACGTGTCCATCCTGTACGCTACTGGTGTAGGGACCTAATAATGAATAAACCTTTTGAAGAGCTACTTAAACGGTTAAGCGCACTCGAGAGCATTCACGGTCTCTTCGATACGGCGGAGAAGGAAGTAGTCGAGCATATCGGCCTCCCGATCTGCATGGAAAACTGTGGAAAATGCTGTGAGAACAACGTCGTAATGGCCTGGGGAATTGAGGTCGAGGACATCGCCACCTACCTTATCAGCGACGACAAACTTCTTAACAAGGTTATGGACCGCTGCGAGGCATGGATGAAAGAATCGACAGGACCGGTGTTCACGGTCAAGCAGCTCCTCAGAGACCAGACCCGTTTGATGAAAAGGGCTCGCGAAATATTTACCGGACGTTGCCCTCTCATGGAAGGGACTAGATGCCTGATACACCCGGTTCGACCGGTTGCTTGTCGGTCCTTCGGTGTAACCACCTACCCTCGTGGTTGCAAAAGACCCCCGGGATTCGGTGAAACTATCGACCGCCGAGCTTATAACCAGGGCATGGCTATTCCCATTATGGAAGCGGTTAACGCCTTCCTGGTCGATTGCTCCGATAAACCCTATGATACCTCAGTCGGATTTTTGCCCATGATGCTCATGTCCCGACTGAGGGCAAGGGAATTCGCCGGACTGGTCGACTCCGGAAAGGTAGATCCGGTCAAGCTGGTTAAAAACCAGGTACACTCGCTCGCCGCCCTGGTCGAAAGCCAGTTCAACACCTTTGAGATGGCGGGAGACAAGGCGCTTCAGAAGGTTGAAGAAAAAGCTATTAAAACAGGACCCTTAACCTTTGTAATTAAATAAGCTAAGAAGGGAGGGGAAAATAAGCCCCTCCCTTTTTCCACAACTGAATAGGTTTAAAAAACCTCTTAGAATAGCGATAGAGAAAAAGGAGAGGAAAAATGCCAGATCTACACATTTTCAAGGCGGCTATAGGGATGTGCGATCCCGTAGCACTTCAGGACCAGCTCGTTGCAATTCACTATGTCGAGTCTATCTACTACAAGCGTGTCACCTTCTTGGAAGGAATCCCCGATTTTCAGTGTCTAAACATTGGCGCCGTACTGGCAACTAACCAGTCCGGACGGACCAATGTAGCCAACCTCGAGATGGCCGACAATGAATTCGGTCTCTTCCGGTGGTATCCGATCGATGATTTCCAGTGTCAGCTCTTTCACCCGGCAGGAATCGCCAAAGGCCAGCTCCGTAACGTGCAGGCGCCATACGACATGAATATCCTGGCTAATGATCCCAACCTCGTCTCGACCGAGATAGCGGTCTGGGAAAATAACCGGCCGGCCATGATTGCGGTTAACGCCAATGCCGTTCCTTTAGCCATGGCACGGATCCGGGCGATTGGCTACCGTTTCCACACCAAGGAACCGGTCCCGCTGACCAGATCTGAAAAAGCCCTTGTCGATAGTCTCAAGGTAGAGATTACGAACGCTAAATGGACGGATACGGATTATCTCAAACATGCCATGAGCGAGAGACGGATCCCGGTAACCGATATCTGGGCAAGCGGCCGCGGTATTGGCGACTAACGTTTAAAAGGTGATTTTCTGAAGGAGGAAAGACATGGTAACAAATGCGAAAGAGATCGGGACCAGGGTAACCAGTCCCATTGTTAATATAGCGGCAGCCGGCGTCGCAAACGCCGCCATACTTTTCACACTGCCGGCGCTGGCCGGTGTCCTGGTGGGGGCCAAAAGCGCCGTCATCAAGAAGGTGCTGGTGGACGATAACGGGACCGGTGGAACGCAGATACACATCGGTAATGGAGTTGGGGGTGCCTTTGTGGCACTACTTCCGGGGCTTGACCTCTTGACCGCTCTGGATAATATCTACGGGGAAGATGAACTCCCCGAGGTAGAGTCCTTCGCCAACATTACCGGCTTCGTGGATGCGGTCGGCGGCAG